>NZ_JAHWLU010000031.1:0-43815 GCF_022134725.1 Buttiauxella sp. S19-1 | reverse complement strand
TCTTTAAGTTTGCGCTGAATCTGCCAGACAGTATGTTAGACGACACCATGAGCGCTCTGACAGACATTCTCGACGGTATTATGGTGCCAGTTACCAGTGGCCATGGCTCGATTGACCTGATCATTCCCGGTATTCATAAAGCTAACGGTTTGCGGATCCTGCAGGAAAAATGGGGCATTGCTGACAGCGAAGTCGTGACGTTTGGCGATGGTGGCAATGATATTGAAATGCTGCGTCAGGCCAGGTACGGATTTGCCATGGCCAATGCCCCTGAAAAAATTAAGCAAGTTGCGACTTATCAGGCAGGACATTGCAATCAGCAAGCGGTGCTGGATGTGATTGAAAAGGTGCTGAAGAAAGAAGCGCCGTTTAACGTGTGATTTTAAGTAAAGTGGTGGATGACGCGCTCCTACAACGGCCCTTCGTAGGTCGGATAAGCGCAGCGTCATCCGACATTTATCTCAAATACAGCAGACCGTAACCCACCGCAGCCGCCCATAACAACATCGGCAATGAATAGTAGTGGAAACGCACCCAAATACGGCGATCGTTAGCCATACGTAAAGCAATCAAATTTGCCAGCGAACCGGGCAGCAGACCGAAACCGCCAATGTTCACTGCAAAGGCTAGCAGCATCGAAGCGGGGACGTAATTCAGCAGTAAAATGGTCGATGGAACATTACTAATCAACTGCGACAAACCGATTCCCAATGCAAATAATCCTGTGGCTGAAAGCTGATTAATGCCCGCTAACGCGTGCTGTAACACCGGAAGTTGTGTGATCAGCCAGACGTCGATAAACATCACCATAAATACCAGCAACAGACTCCAGTCGATACTGAGCAATACTCTTCGAGCCAGCAGCAAGAAACCCATGGCCACAACCACCAGCCCCCATATGTCTTGTTTTAGCTCCAGCGCGACAATAAATACCACGTACAGAGCCACACAACTCAGCACCAGCCGTGGCTGCCAGTCGTGCTTTTTATCATGGATTTGGTAGACGAGTTTTTTGTTGGGAAAACAGAACCAACAAAGCGCCAGCAGGCTGAGCATGATAGCGAACGCTATTGGTGCCATTTGCCAGCTAAACTCCCCGAACGATAAACCCGAGCGCCCCCACAATAAAATGTTCTGCGGATTACCAATCGGCGTGAGCATTGAGCCAGCATTGACCGCCAACGCTTCAAAGATGATGATCCGATTAATCGGGATGGCGCACAGTTTTTTCAGCGTGATGGTCAACGGCACGATAATAAACAGGGCCACGTCGTTGGTCAGAAATGTGGCGAGCAATGCCGCCGCGCTGACTAAAAACATCGCCAGCGTTCGCTCGTTATCAAAGCGTTTCACCATGCGACGGCCCAGCACATCGAAATAGCCGCTTAACTCGACGCCTTTGGTCAGCATCATTAAGCCCGCAAGCGTAATAATGGTGTGCCAATCAATGGCATGAACCCAAAGTGTTGGATGAAATGGCGCGATGAAACTTAATACCACACCGCACAGAAGCAATAGATGAAGGAATCGATCGCGAGCAAACGGGCGAACCAGGCTTAACAGCATCGCTACTTAAATCCTCGCTGCTCACTAAACAAACGAAATGCCGCCAGGGTTTCTTCGCTGACGTGATGCTCCACCCCTTCGGCATCAATCCTTGCGGTTTCCGGGCTAATTCCCAACGCGAGGAAAAAGTTTTCCACAATCTGATGACGTTCGCGGCTGATTTGCGCCAGCTTTTCACCTTCAGCAGTTAAAAACACACCGCGCCACGGAATTTGCTCAATCAGCCCAACCGAGGCGAGTCTCTTTAACATTTTCGCAACGGTTGGTTGAGAAACACCGAGTCGCGCCGCCATATCAACCTGACGGACTTCCCCCACTTCGCGAATCAAATCTGAAATCAACTCAACGTAGTCATCAATCAATTCACGACGGTGCGCTTCCCGCACCTGCCGAAAGCCTTCGACATGCTCTTCAACGTTTACCAACTGCGTCACTTTCTGTTTATTTTTTTGGCCAGGCGTACGGCTCATGATGCTTCCTCTTGCAGTGGCGCGGCATCGTCCAATGACGACGTTCGGCCCCATTGTAAACCAGCATCACGGAAGCACAAAAATTTAACGAATTAGCAATAGCTATACAATATAGCCTGTGCTATATCTGTATGTAATGCAGACAGCCTTAAAGGGAAACAAGGGCAGCAGAAGTGAACAGGAGGGTTATATGAACGAATTTAAGAGGTGCATGAGCGTGTTTACACATTCCCCGTTTCAAGTGCGGCTAATGCTGCTCAACATGTTGTGTGATTTGGTTTCCGGGAAACCACAACAGGGCGAAAAACCTAAGTCATAGGCAGTCGCCCTGCCTTTTCGGGTTTAGTCATTCTGAACGGCTCATCTATTTGTAACTTTTCATTTCATGATGATTCAGTGAATACCTCACGCAACAGCGCTTTAACCTTACCATTTGTTGGATTTGCTACCTGCTTCGCAAAACACATTTCTCTTATCAGTTGATCTTCTTATCGTACCGCTCTATCTTCTTGCAGCCCTGCACATGAAGCGGCTCGCAGATGCGGTCCAGTATCCCTTCTTTTCCGTCTGTCAGGCAGGTTCTTACCCTCGTCGCCAGGGTTTTCGCATGGCGTTTAGTAGATCTCGATAAACATGAATTTAACGGTTAAAGATTCCCTGACGATCCGCGCAGTGGCGCTTAATCCGTGGACTGGCTTTTATTTCCTGCAGTCTTTACTGATTAACTTTGCGCTCGGTTATGAATTTAGCATTCTGTATGCAGTGGCATTTAGTTGCGTATTACTGCTGCTATGGCGCAGTGCGCCCAAATTCCAAAAAGGCTTGCTGGCGATTTGCAGCCTGATTGCAGCAATGTATTTCCCTTTTGGCCAGGCCTACGGCTCGCCGAACTTTAATACCCTGCTTGCCCTACACTCAACTAACTTCGAAGAATCCACGGAACTGATGACTATCTTCCCGTGGTACAGCTATTTGGTGTCGATCTTTATTCTGGTGCTTGGCGTTATTGCGCTGCGCCGCAAAGTTGCACCTAAAAAACGCCTGTGGTGCCATTTTGATAGCTTATGCCTGGTTGTCAGCGTGGTCTGTTTCTTTGTCGCTCCGGTACAAAACCTGGCGTATGGCGGCGTATTTAAAATCAAAGACTCTGGTTACCCGGTATTCCGCTTCGTAAAAGATGTTGTGGTCAATAACCAGGAAGTGATTGATGAGCAAACGCGCATGAAGGCCTTCGCACAGATGAAGGACACCTGGAATGTGCTGGCGGTTAAACCTAAATATCAAACTTACGTGGTGGTGATTGGTGAAAGTGCGCGCCGTGACGCATTAGGCGCATTCGGTGGCCATTGGGATAACACCCCGTTTGCCAGCCAGGTGAATGGCAATATATTCATGGATTATGTGGCGGCCAGCGGCTCAACGCAGAAATCGCTGGGCATGACGCTTAACCGTGTCATTGACGGCAAACCGCAATATCAAGACAGCATTATTACGCTTGCCAACCGGGCAGGCTTCCAGACCTGGTGGTTCTCGAACCAGGGGCAAATTGGTGAATACGATACCGCCATTGCCAGCATCGCCAAACGTGCCGATGAAGTGCAGTTCCTGAAAAGCGGTGATTTTGAAGCCGACAAAAATACCCGTGACGAAGCTTTGTTGAAAATGACCGCTCAGGTATTCGCGACACAACGAACCACGCCACAATTAATTGTGCTGCATTTGATGGGTTCACACCCGCAAGCATGCGACCGCACGCAGGGTAAATACAAAGATTTCGTCCAGTCGAAAGAAACGTCCTGCTATCTCTACACCATGACGCAAACCGACGATTTGCTGAAGCAGCTCTACCAACAGCTACAAAATACCGGGCAGAGTTTCTCGATGGTCTACTTCTCCGATCACGGTCTGGCAATTAAAGAGCGCGGCACTGAGGTGCAATATCTGGCGCATGGTGACGAGTTCCAACAAAACTTCCAGGTCCCATTTATGGTGCTGTCCAGCGACGATAAAGTGCATCGCCAGATAAAAGCGCGCCGTTCAGCGAATGATTTCCTGAATTTCTTCTCAGCGTGGACAGGGATTAAAACCAAAGAGTTAACGCCGAAGTACAAGTTCATTTCTGAGCAAAAAGCGGGGCCAATCTACATCACCAACTTTAAGCTCAAGAAGGTGGACTATACTCATCTGCAGACGGATGTGTTTGATACCAAGACTCGTTAAGCTAATCCCCTAATCAGGGAATTCAGAAATAAAAAAATCCGCCTCAAGGGGCGGATTTTTATTTTCACTCGATAAAAGAGTGAAATTAGAAGCGGTAACCTACGCCTGCGATCCAGGTGCCAACGTCAACGTTACGGATGCGGCTCTGCTCGTAGGAAACGTCCAGTGCAACGTTTTCGATTGGGTTGAACTGCATACCCGCGCCGTAAGAGAAGCCGTAATCGCTGGTGTCAGCTTTGTTCGGGAAAGAGGTGCTCTGGAATTTACCGTAACCAACACCGACTACACCGTAGATGCTTGCCCAATCGTTGATGCGGTAAGCAGGACCAGCAGTAATACCGTAGTATTGGCCTTTGGTGTAAACGCCTGACTCAGAACGGTCTTTCTCGGTGTAAGTGAAAGAACCGATGTAGCCCAGTGGGGTGTCGTTTTCGTAACGGTATTTCAGGTTGAAACCGCCAGCTTTGTTAGCAACGCCCTGCATATCGCTTTGTGCATAGCCGCCAGTTACGGTGCTAGTTGCAGCAGATGCGGTACCAACGGAAACGGCCAGAACACAAGCCAGTGCTGAAAGACATGCAATTTTTTTCATAATCCACCTCAATATGCTTCAAGTAACTTCTAAGTTTTTAATATATCAAAATTGTATCGGAAACTCTTCGATATTTACGTTGTCTAATGAATCCTTTCCTGTAACAGATCATTTCCATTACACCCTACTCCCTTAAATTTATAGCCTTTTTATCAAAAAACGACCTAATTGTTGTCATGAATTGCAACATAGTCATCCAGATAATTCTTAAACACTTTTGAACAAATCTTACGCAATCACACAGTTATGTTACTGCATCCGGCCATGATTTTTTTCAATGAAATCTCAACCAGCCATAACTTAATCATTTACACTGGGTCACTTTTTATTTTCTTTACTTAAATATACCCATTAGCATTCGAGTTTCAGGTAGGAGGCAAGGACGAGAGTCCCCAGGAGCTTACTTGAGTAAGTGACTGGGGCGAGCGTCTACGGCCAACACCCCTGCAACTTGAAGGATGATGGTATAGACACTGACTGACAGGATGCTGGATGCCCTTATCGCCACGTAAAACCCCCTTATGGTTACCCATTGTTGTTCTTTTGATTGCCATGACCTCGATTCAAAGTGGCGCATCACTTGCAAAATCACTCTTCCCGTTAGTCGGAGCACCAGGAGTGACCGCTTTGCGCCTGTTCCTGGGGACATTCATCCTGGTGGTTGTCTTTAAGCCGTGGCGTTTGCGCTTCAAAGCGGAGCAGCGCATCCCTTTGCTGATGTACGGGCTGGCGCTCGGCGGCATGAACTACCTGTTCTATTTATCGATTCAGACGGTTCCCCTGGGGATTGCCGTCGCCCTTGAGTTCACCGGCCCACTGGCCGTGGCACTGTTTTCATCACGTCGAGCGGTGGATTTTATCTGGGTGATTCTGGCGGTATTGGGTCTCTGGTTCTTATTACCGCTGGGGCAGTCAATTTCGCATGTCGATTTAGCCGGTGCCGCCTATGCACTAGGAGCCGGGGCATGTTGGGCGATATACATCCTGTTTGGACAAAAAGCCGGTGTCGATCATGGGCCAGCAACCGTGGCATTCGGTTCGCTGATAGCAGCAATAATCTTTGTACCGATTGGCGCATGGCAAGCGGGTGATGTTTTTTGGCACTGGTCACTTTTACCGTTAGGTCTCGGTGTTGCGGTATTATCGACAGCACTGCCCTACTCGCTGGAAATGATCGCCCTGACGCGTTTACCGACCCGCACCTTTGGCACGCTGATGAGTATGGAGCCTGGGCTCGCTGCACTGTCGGGAATGCTGTTCCTTGGTGAGCATCTGACTCTGGTGCAATGGTTGGCATTGCTTTCCATTATTGCCGCATCCATCGGTTCAACGCTGACTCTCAAGCGTGAAACGCAGATTACTCAGGTCGATGTAAAGTAGCCCACTCTGATATTATTTACCGTGGTTACGATTCCCACGGTAAATAACCTCTGCGTTCAACCACTTATATTTCCCTCTCTTACCTTCACAAAATAATAATTATTCCCATTCAACAATCACTCTTTGTTTAATTCAATTACCACTCGAAATACAAAATTGAAACTTATTGACTAACAATGAGTTACTAAATTCCATCCTTTCATTGCTATTAATCTGATAGGTACAACCTGCTCCTTCGAATACGAAATCAGGTGCTATACTTATTTCCGGTAATTCATTGGACATAACATCAAGAGGACGAAAGATTATGACTACCGCTAAACTGGTAAAAACCAAATCTACCAACCTACTGCATACCCGTAATGATGTTTCAGACAGCGAAAAGAAAGCCACCGTTGAGCTGCTGAATCGCCAGGTCATCCAGTTCATTGATTTGTCGTTAATTACCAAGCAAGCGCACTGGAATATGCGTGGTGCAAACTTTATTGCCGTTCATGAAATGCTTGACGGTTTCCGCACCGCCCTGACTGACCATCTCGACACCATGGCAGAACGCGCCGTTCAACTTGGCGGTGTCGCACTGGGTACAACGCAAGTCATTAACAGTAAAACACCACTGAAAAGCTATCCGTTGGATATTCACAGTGTTCAGGATCACCTTAAAGAGTTGGCCGACCGTTACGCGATTGTGGCGAACGATGTGCGTAAGGCAATCAGTGAAACGAAAGACGAAGATACCGCCGATATTCTGACTGCGGCTTCGCGAGATTTGGACAAGTTCCTGTGGTTCATTGAGTCAAATATCGATTAATTGCTAGCAGATTGTTACTTCATCCTCCCATTTCCGGGAGGATGGATGCACTGTTTTAGCGCATAAAAATGGTTATCCCTGCCGCAAAAGTTACTCATTTGTAATAATCACTTCACACAATCGTTAACAGCCGATTGTTTTACCGCCTTAATCTGCGGTAAAACTAGACTTCATCGTTCCTCAATACTTAACGCACCAAAACTGGGCACCATTAGAGTGCGCTGTAACTCACTTGCAACCATTATTGTGCAATGTTACATATTCACATCCTTGCAAAAACAGTAAGTTGAAAACCTGGCATGATTTTTCCATGTTGCCGCTTACTGATGCAGGGGATTGCCCCATGGATAAACAAGGAAATGCTATGAAGTCGATTTTAAAAGTTTCACTGGCTGCACTCACTCTGGCTTTTGCGGTTTCTTCCCACGCCGCTGATAAGAAACTGGTCGTTGCGACCGACACCGCATTCGTTCCTTTTGAATTTAAACAAGGCGACAAATACGTCGGTTTTGATATCGATTTATGGGATGCCGTAGCAAAAGAATTAAAACTGGATTACACCCTCAAGCCAATGGATTTCAGCGGCATCATTCCTGCGCTGCAAACCAAAAATATCGACCTGGCGCTGGCGGGTATCACCATCACCGAAGAACGTAAAAAAGCTATCGAATTCTCTGACGGCTACTACAAAAGCGGCCTGTTGGTGATGGTTAAAGCCGACAACGATTCCGTTAAAAGCGTGAAAGATCTCGACGGTAAAGTAGTTGCAGTGAAGAGCGGCACCGGTTCTGTTGATTACGCGAAAGCCAACATCAAAACTAAAGACCTGCGTCAGTTCCCGAACATCGATAACGCCTACATGGAACTGGGCACCAACCGTGCTGACGCGGTACTGCACGATACGCCGAACATTCTTTACTTCATCAAAACGGCTGGCCAGGGCAAGTTCAAAGCAGTTGGCGACTCTCTCGAAGCACAGCAATACGGTATCGCCTTCCCTAAAGGTAGCGATGACCTGCGTGTGAAAGTGAACGGCGCGCTGAAAACCCTGAAAGAGAACGGCAAGTACAACGAAATCTACAAAAAATGGTTCGGCACTGAGCCAAAATAATAAATCTAAAATGATGTAAGCAAGACCTAAGGGGCGGCTTTCGCCCCTGATATTTTTGAACCACGGTATAAGTAAAATAGGAACACATTATGGAGTTTGACTGGAGCGTCATTTGGCCTGCCATTCCAATATTGCTGGAAGGCGCCAAAATGACTCTGTGGATTTCGGTCCTTGGATTGGCAGGTGGTATCATTATCGGTCTGGTGGCAGGTTTGGCCCGCACTTACGGCGGCTGGATAGCCAACCACATAGCCCTCGTTTTCATCGAAGTGGTCCGCGGCACGCCTATCGTTGTACAGGTCATGTATATCTACTTCGCATTGCCAATGGCATTCCCTGATATTCGCATCGACACTTTCACAGCCGCGGTGATCACCATAATGATTAACTCTGGCGCCTATATTGCGGAAATTACCCGCGGGGCGGTACTGTCGATACATAAAGGCTTCAGCGAAGCGGGTCTCGCTCTCGGTCTATCCAGACGTGAAGCCGTTTGTCATGTGATTATGCCACTGGCACTGCGCCGTATGTTGCCGTCACTCGGTAACCAGTTAATTATCAGTATCAAGGACACCTCGCTGTTTATTGTTATCGGCGCAGCCGAACTGACTCGTAGCGGCCAGGAAATTATTGCAGGCAACTTCCGCGCCCTGGAAATCTGGACTGCCGTTGGTGTTATCTATCTCATCATCACCCAGGTCTTGAACATAGTGCTCCGCATTCTTGAAAGAAGGATGAAAATCCTGTGATTGAATTTAAAAACGTTTCTAAGCACTTTGGCAAAACCCAGGTGCTGCACAACATCGACCTCAACATTAAACAAGGTGAAGTGGTGGTGATTATCGGGCCGTCAGGCTCCGGTAAATCGACGCTGCTGCGCTGCATCAACAAACTGGAAGACATCACTAGTGGTGACCTGTTTGTCGACAGTCTGAAAGTTAACGACCCGAAAGTCGATGAGCGCCTGATTCGTCAGGAAGCCGGCATGGTGTTCCAACAGTTTTATCTGTTCCCGCACCTGACCGCGCTGGAAAACGTCGCCTTTGGCCCGATTCGTGTACGTGGTCTGAAAAAAGACGCCGCCGATAAACTGGCTAAAGAGCTGTTAGCGAAAGTGGGCCTTGCGGAACGTGCGCATCACTACCCATCAGAGCTTTCTGGCGGCCAGCAACAGCGTGTGGCAATCGCCCGGGCGTTAGCGGTTAAACCGAAAATGATGCTGTTTGATGAGCCAACCTCGGCACTTGACCCGGAACTGCGTCACGAAGTGTTGAAGGTTATGCAGGATCTGGCTGAAGAAGGCATGACGATGGTTATTGTGACGCACGAAGTCGGATTCGCCGCCAAAGTCGCCTCGCGCCTCATCTTCATTGATAAAGGGCGCATTGCTGAAGATGGTAACCCGCAAGAACTGATTGAGAACCCACCAAGCCCGCGTTTGCAGGAATTCTTGCAGCACGTTTCCTGAGTTCTCGACCTCACCCTCTCCTTTTGGAGAGGGTCGGGGTGAAGGGAATGCTATTTATAACGTGTGGCAGCCCAACGAACGCGCTGCGCATCGTTCATAAAGGTCCAGGCAATGAAGCGGCTCTGCTTCTGCCCCTGGGCCATCTCTTTCTTCACCACTTTTTCGACGCCAGCTTCTTGCAACGCGCGATAAATCAACGGCAGGTTCTCACCACGAGAAACCAGCGAGGTGAACCACTGCACCTGGCGGGCAAACGCCTTGCTTTCGTTGACCATCTGGTTAATAAACGCCACTTCGCCACCTTCACACCACAACTCTTGCTCACGTCCGCCAAAGTTCAGTGCGCCGTCTTTCGCCTGGCCGAGGTTTACGCGTTTACGCTCGCTACCGCTGCGGGCCGCCTGTGCAGAATCGTGGAACGGTGGGTTGCACAACGTGGCATCGAACATTTCGTTTTTATGAATCACACCCGGCAAAATTGCGGTTGCCGTTTTCTGGCGACGCAAACGAATCAGGCGTGACAGGCCTGGATTAGCATCAATAATCGCCGTTGCGTTACGCAAAGCCTCGCCATCCACATCGGTGCCGGTAAAACGCCAGCCGTATTCATGTTGGCCAATAAGCGGATAAATACAGTTGGCCCCCACACCCACATCCAGTACTGAAGCCTGCGAAGGCACCACGCCGCCGTTACCTTCTGCCAGTAAATCTGCCAGATGGTGAATATAATCGGCACGCCCAGGCACCGGAGGGCAAAGAAAGTCTTCAGGAATATCCCACTGCTTCACACCGTAGAAATGCGCCAATAGCGCCTGATTCAGCGCTTTCACTGCCAGCGGGTCAGCAAAATCAACCGTCGTTTCGCCATGCGGGCCAGGGCGTAAAAATGCGCCGAGTGCTGGGCTGCTTTGTGTCAGCGCCTGGAAATCATAACGGTTACGATGACGATTACGTGGGTGCAGACCCGGTTTGGTAGTGGCAGGGGTTTTCATTGCGGCTTCTCCTTGTGTGGTCGCGTAAGATACTCTGTGAAGCCAGCGGGGTAAACAACGCCGCGCCAATTTCATCACTGAAGCAGAGGTTTTATGTCCGCGAAACGTTATTACTACGAACCTGCCGACGGCCACGGTTTACCGCACGACCCGCTCAACGCCATTATCGGCCCGCGCCCAATAGGCTGGATTTCCTCATACGATCAACAAGGTAACCGTAATCTGGCACCGTACAGTTTCTTTAACTGTTTTAATTATCGGCCACCTATTATTGGTTTCGCCAGCAGTGGCTGGAAAGACAGCGTACAAAATATCGTTGAAACAAAAGAGTTCGTCTGGAACCTCGCCACGCGTGAACTGGCTGAGCAAATGAATGAAACCTCAGCCTCCATACCACGCGGTGAAGATGAGTTCGTTCGCGCGGGGTTAATTGCCGTTGTCGGGCAAAAAGTCAAAGCCAGCCTCGTTGCCGAAAGCCCGGTTAATTTTGAATGCCGCCTGTCGCAGTGCATTCAACTCACGACTGCCGACGGTGCGGCGATTGATAGCTGGCTGGTGTTGGGCGAAGTGGTCGCCGTTCATATTGACGAGTCACTACTAAAAGACGGTATTTACCAGACCGCGCTGGCAAAACCGGTGCTGCGTGCGGGTGGCCCATCGGCTTATTACACTATCGATGAAAGCCATCGTTTTGACTTAACTCGCCCCGACGCCCGATAAAATCAGCAAAATCATACACCTGTATCTATATGATTTGTAAGAATTTCGTCAAGTTATGTCGTTCAAAAAATGAGCATAAGTCCATCAGTTTTTTGCGTCTATGGTTTGGCGCATTGCACCTACACTGTAGGTGCTGATGATTTTTTAATCGGTTCCCAAAAGCGATGAGGATGTGATTATGAAAAAATTGCTGTATTTTTCTGCGGTTGTCACCCTTGCGGCATTACCGTTTGCCACCATGGCAGCTCAAGAAACGAATGACATCAATAACAGCCAACTCCGCCCTGCGGGGACGGTTTCGGTCTCAGGCGCGGCGAATCTTGACGATCTGGAAGCCAAACTTGGAGAAAAAGCGAAAGAAGAAGGTGCAAAAGGTTTTGTTGTTAACTCAGCCAGCGGTGAAAACAAGATGTTCGGCACCGCAACTATTTATAAATAGTCTTAATAGTTATCCCCGGGGTGACTTTCAATAACGGTTTCCATAACAGGATGCCGTTATTTATTGTTAAGTTTGTTGGTTCATCCGTTCCAAATTAAATCAAAAACAATAAATACCCTTCGTAAATACTGCCTAATACCTCGGTAATTCCTTGCATTCATTTTCTCAACTTAGAATAAATTCACGAGAGAAACAAAAGACATTTCCAATCATATTAAATTGAGTGAGCAACAACACAAAAAATAGCAAAACCACTCCTGATTAATAAAAAATGTGAAGTCTATACAAGTTGGTTATCGGACAAATGCAATAAGCTGTCATACAGCAATAACGGCCTCCATTCGAAACTTCACCTTTTCTTTTATGCAGGAAGCATTTTATATGAAATTTTTGACACTGCCACGCAAACTACTTTGTGCCTCGCTGATTACGTTGTGTGCCACAGGTGCAAATGCTGCTGACAAAATAACTTTAAAACTCGCGCATAACCTGGAACGCAGCCATGTTGTGCATCAAGCCTATGAACAATTAGCCAAAGAGGTACAACAACTTTCTGATGGCAGTATGCGTATTCGTATTTATCCAAGTAGCCAAATGGGTAGCGCCCGTGAAACATTAGAACTATTACAAAATGGCGCACTGGATATGACCAAAGGTTCTGCCAGTGATTTGGAATCTTTCGACAATACTTACGCTATTTATAATTTGCCATATTTATTCAAAGACCAACAACATTTTAATCGCGTGGTATTTGGTGAAATCGGCAAAGAAATTATGGAATCAACCAAAGATAAAGGTTTCTTTGCTATTTCAGCATATGTTGCAGGTACCCGCAGTTTTTATGCGAAAAAACCGATCACCAAACCAGAAGATTTAAAAGGACTTAAAATTCGCGTTCAGGCCAGCCCAACCACCTTGAAAATGGTGGAATTAATGGGCGGTTCACCAACCCCTATTTCTTTCGGCGAAGTGTATACCGCAATGCAGCAAGGCGTTGTTGATGGCGCGGAAAATAACGTTCCATCATGGGTGCAGACTCGCCATATCGAAATCGCCAAAGTGTTCTCGGAAGATGAACATACCTCTATTCCCGACTTCCTCGTTATCTCAACCAAAACCTGGGACAAACTATCCCCTGAACAGCAGCAAATCTTGATGACAGCGGCGAAAAACTCCGAAACATATCAACAAAAGCTTTGGGACAAAGTCGATTCTGATTCACGTGCTCAAGCTAAAGCGATGGGGGCCACTATCCTCAGCGTTGATAAAGCCCCGTTCCGCGCAGCCGTAAAACCGCTGTATGACGACTTCGCCAAAGATCCAAAACAAGCGGCTCTGCTGGCTAAATTCGAAGCCGCTACCGAGTGATTTAGGGTTGCAGGTTTCAGCGGGTGAGCTCCTCACCCGCTCGTCCAAAGTTAATTTTCAGGTATACAAACATGATACTAAAGCCCATAAAGCTTGCGGTAGACCGGACTATTGCCACTTTTTCCGTGCTGGTAATGGTCGCGCTGGTCATCTGCGTGGTGTGGCAAGTGTTTAGCCGCTATGTACTCAACCAGCCCAGCACATTGACCGATGAACTGGCGCGTTTTCTGATGATCTGGGTGGGTCTATTGGGCGCGTCATACACCGTGGGTGCACAGCGCCATCTGTCCATCGATTTTCTTTCCATGATGATGCCAGACAATAAAAAACCCCTGCTCGGCATGCTAATCAACACACTGGTGCTGCTATTTTCTGGCGGGGTTATCGTCAATGGCGGCCTAAAACTCATTGAAAAGACACTTGCCACTTCGCAACTCTCGGCGGCGCTGCAAATCCCTATGGGCTACGTCTACATAGTGCTGCCGTTAAGCGGGGCGATCATGATGTTTTATTCGCTCTACTTTATCTTGACCGATGCTCAAACTTTAGTCCGTCACGAGGGTAAATAATGGAAACTTACATCGCCCTTACCTTATTCGGCGCGTTCTTCGTGCTGGTGTTTCTCGGGGTTCCTATCTCATTCGCCATTGGGATCGCCACCGTTTCATCGATGCTTATCATGTTCCCATGGGACATTGCCATTATCACGGTTTCACAACGCCTGGCGAACGGGTTGGATAACTTTGCTCTGCTGGCGATTCCGTTCTTCATTTTTGCCGGAACGCTGATGAACAGCGGCGGGATAGCCATCAGGCTAATTAACCTGGCGCAAATTATGGTAGGACGGGTACCGGGTTCACTGGGCCACGTTAACGTACTGGCGAACATGATGTTTGGTTCGATTTCCGGTTCAGCAGTCGCGGCGGCTGCTGCCGTGGGTGGCACACTTTCGCCGATTCAAAACAAAGAGGGTTACGATCCGGCGTTCTCGACAGCGGTCAACGTTTCCTCTTGTATTACCGGTTTACTGATCCCACCTTCTAACGTGTTGATCGTCTTCTCGCTGACTGCTGGCGGGGTTTCGGTCGCTTCGCTGTTTATGGCCGGGTACTTACCTGGCATCCTGATGGGTCTGTCCATCATGCTGGTGTGCGGGATTATCTCCAAACGCCGCGGCTATCCAGTATCCGCTCGTCCAACGTGTGCACAGGCGGCCAAAGCGTTTCTCGATGCCTTGCCAAGTTTGTTGCTGGTGATCATCGTGATGGGTGGAATTCTGGGCGGCGTATTTACCGCAACGGAAGCCTCGGCTATCGCGGTAGTTTATACCTTCGTGCTCTCGGTGCTTATCTACCGCGAAGTGAAATGGCGCGATTTACCGAAACTAATCCTCGACTCCGTGGTAACCACCTCAATTGTTCTGCTACTGATTGGCTTCTCGGTTGGCATGTCGTGGGCGATGACCAATGCTGATATTCCATACATTATTAGCGACACGCTGATGGGGATTTCAGACAACCCACTGATTATTCTGCTGCTGATTAACATCGTGTTGCTGATTGTCGGCATCTTTATGGATATGACGCCTGCGGTGCTGATCTTCACGCCAATCTTCCTGCCGATTGCGCAAGAGTTGGGTATGGACCCGGTGCATTTCGGCATCATGATGGTAGCGAACCTGTGCGTCGGGTTGCTGACACCTCCGGTGGGAAGTGCGCTGTTCGTGGGCTGCTCGATTACCGGCGTGAAAATCCAGCACCTGATCAAACCGCTGCTACCGTTCTATGCCGCATTATTTGTTTCACTGATGATGATTACCTACATTCCTGAGATTTCGCTGTTCATTCCTCGATTGCTGGGACTGATGTAATTCCTGCCTGCTTGAGACTGATGACAAATCACACACACGGTGGATGACGCTAGCGCTTATCCACCCTACAAAACCTTCTGGAACGGAGTAGATTGGATAAGCGCTAGCGTCATCCACCCTACAAAACCTTCTGGAACGGAGTAGGTTGGATAAGCGCCAGCGTCATCCGACAGCTGACCTTATCATAAGCAATCATGTGATACTTTTGTGAATCCACTCACTTTATTCGCCGCTAACAATCCCTACTGTATACAACACAAGAATTGTCTCTTGTGATTACTTACGGAGCGGTAAGAATGAAAAACCTGATGGCCGCAATAGAAGCAAAGCTGATGCCGCTGGCCGCGAAAATGGCGCAACAACGCCACCTCGGAGCCATTCGCGATGCCTATATCTCATTTATGCCGTTTATCATTGTCGGTTCAATCCTGCTGGTTATCTCCTCTTTCCCAAGTACCGCCTATCAGCAGTTTATGGCGTCGATTTTTGGTGAAGGCTGGTCTGCAACTGTCGAAATCCCGTTTACTGCCATCTTCTCCACCATGGCGGTATTTATTAGTTTTCTGGTCGCCTACCGTCTTGCCGAACGTTATGACATCGACAAAATGTCATCCGGGATTTTGTCTCTTTCCTGCTTCTTGATTCTCACCCCTTTCGCGAAAACTCAGGAAATCGGCAACCTGATCCCCATGGAATGGCTCGGCTCCAAAGGCTTGTTTGTGGCGATGCTCGGGGCAATTGCCAGTACCGAATTGTTTGCCTGGATGCTGCGCCAGAACTGGGTGATTCGCATGCCGGATGGCGTGCCACCCGCAGTGCAAAAATCCTTTGCCGCGCTGATCCCGTCATTGCTGGTTCTGGTGCTTGCGCTGGCGGTTCGCGTGTTGTTTGCCAAAACCGAGTACCACACCATTCACCAGTTTGTGTACGAAGTGCTGGCCACGCCAATCCGCCACTTTGGCACCTCGTATGTCGGCGCGTTGTTTACCTGCTTTAGCATCACCGGCTTGTGGTCCGTCGGGATCAACTCCGGCTCGATGGTGAACGGCATCCTGCGTCCTTTCTGGATGGAAAACCAAATGGAGAACCTGGCGGCTACACAGGCCGGTTTACTCCCACCGCACGTTGTCACTGAGCAGTTCTACGACATGATTTGGATGGGTGGCGCGGGCGCAACTTTGTCTCTGGTGATTGCTATGCTGCTATTTGCCCGCAGCCAGCACATTAAGAACGTTTCGCGTCTGGCCATCGGTTCTTCCATCTTCAACATTAACGAACCGGTGCTGTTTGGCCTGCCGGTTATCATGAACCCGATAATGCTAATCCCATTCAACCTGGTGCCGCTGGTACTGGTCACCGTGCAATACATCACCATGTCGCTGGGTTGGGTCGCGACCACCACGGGCGTGTATATCCCCTGGACGCTGCCGCCGGTGTTGAGCGGGTTTATCGTGACCGGGCATCTTAGCGGTGCGGTGATTCAGTTAACCAACCTGTTGATTGGCGCCATTATTTATCTGCCATTCCTCAAAGTTGTGGATAAGCAATATCGGGCCAATGAAGCGCCGGAGCTTTCTGCATCCACCAAACCCGCCACGGAGTAACTAAAACATGACGTTATCGACAAACTGGGGCGTGATTGCGACCTGGCGTATGGCCTGGGAAGGCGTTGGCGAAGCCGCGCAAATGTTGCAAGAGAACAGCGACGCCAGTGGCGCAGCAGTTCGCGCCGTCACTTGCGTGGAAGATTATCCATTCTATAAATCTGTCGGCTACGGCGGTTTGCCCAACGAGCAAGGCGTGGTTGAGCTCGACGCGGCCTTTATGGATGGCTCAACGCTTGCCATTGGCGCGGTCGCCAGTCTTCGCGATATCGCCAATCCTGTCCTTGTGGCACAGGCGTTAAGCCGTGAGCGCTTCAACAGTTTTATGGTTGGTGAAGGAGTGCAAACCTGGGCTTTAGCACAGGGCTTTGAGCGCAAAAACATGCTGACGGATCGTGCGCATCAACATTACCTGAAGCGCAAACGTGAAACCCTGGATCGCGGCCTCAGCCCGTATACCGGGCACGATACCGTGGGTGTAATTACCCTCGACCATAACCAGCAAATGTGTGTCGCCACCTCCACCAGCGGCTTGTTTATGAAGCGCCCAGGACGCGTGGGCGACTCCCCCGTTTCCGGTTCAGGTTTTTATGCCGATAGCCAAATTGGTGCTGCCACCGCCACAGGCCTTGGCGAAGATCTGATGAAAGGCTGTATTAGCTATGAAATTGTCTGCCGGATGGGGCGTGGCATGTCACCCCAACAGGCTGCTGAATCGGCGGTTTACGATCTCGAAAGCCAGCTGATTGCCCGTTTTGGTCGCGCCGGTGATTTATCAGTGGTGTGTATGAATAACCGTGGTGAATATGGTGCGGCAACAACCATCGATAACTTCTCGTTTTCCGTCGCCACTCCCGCACAAAAACCCACGGTCTTTTTGACGACCCGCGAAGGTAAGCACACGCTGATTCGCCCGGCAGACCAGGCCTGGCTTGATGCTTATCTGCAACGCGTAACCGCAGAGGTGATTATATGAAATGCCAGTTAGCCGCTTTTACACCATGCCCACCAGACGCGCATTTGGTGTTGTGGAAAAATCACACCGATGCGTGGCCGAAGCCATTGCACTCTTTGCTTGATGAAATGGCGCAACATGATGAAGTGCAGTCCACCACTTTCGGCTTGCATGGTGTTTGCCAGCAGTTGTCTCTTTTGCCATCCAGCCAACTGGATAGCCCCGTGGTGTTACGCCAGCTAACGGAAAGTTTGACCAACCTGCTGCCCAGCCCCGTTTCGCATCCGATTGCCATCGATATTTCTGGTTTTGACCTGGCAAACCCTGGCGTTTTTGCTCGCCTGCGCACGTTGCTGGTCGCGCTGATGAACCGCTTTTATCAGTTACCGCAGTTGGGTTATCGCCAGCAGCAAAAAGAGAGCAACGGGCAACTTTGGTTGTTAATCCGCGAAGCAAACTTACAGGCGCATGAACTCGCATGGCAAACTCAGGCCATCGCGCAAGGCATGCTGCTTTCCCGCCGCCTTGCCGACACGCCAGCTAATGATTGCCGCCCCCAAGACGTTGCTCAACAAGCCGCAGCCTGGGCCGCTACCCATCCGCAAACACACTGTGAAATTCTTGATGAACACGCGATTCGTGAACTCGGCATGGGTTGTCTTGATGCCACAGGAAAAGGCAGCAAAAATCCGCCCCGGTTGGTGACATTGCGCTGGCAGGGTGCGGCGGAAAATGCCCCAACTTATGCGTTTGTCGGTAAAGGGATAACCTTTGATACTGGCGGCCTGTGGCTGAAAGAAGGCGAAGGGATGCGCACCATGAAATACGATATGTGTGGTGCCGCCGTGGTCTTCGGGCTGATGGAGATTGTTAGAACACTGCAATTGCCACTGAATGTCGTGGCAGTAATGGCGCTGGCCGAAAACATGCCGGGCGAAAACGCCATGCTGCCAGGCGATGTAGTGAAATCTCACGCGGGGCTAAGCGTGGAAATTATTAATACCGACGCCGAAGGCCGTCTGGTGCTGGCAGATGCGTTGAGTTATGCCGCCACGCGCTTTAATCCGGCAGCATTAATTGATGTCGCCACCCTGACCGGAGCGGTAGTGAAAGCACTGGGTTATGACATTTCTGGCCTGATGAGTAACCATGTACAACTCAGCCAGCAACTACAGCAAGCTGCCGACTTAACGCAAGACCGAGTCTGGCCGTTACCGCTGGACGAAAGCTTTGATCCGCAAGTCAAAAGCCATATTGCCGATCTCACCAATACACCGCCGAACAATGCAGCAATTGCAGTCTCTGCCGCCCATTTTTTAAGTCAGTTTTGCCACCAAAAACCCTGGGCGCATTTAGATGTCAGCGGTACCGCGCTGAGTCGTGGTAAATTTACCCAGGCCAGCGGCCGCCCTGCTCTACTATTGACGCAGTTCTTACTCGGTCTTTGCGAAGGGAAAACGAAGGATCTGTAGCCAGGTTATAAGCGGGATTTTAACCACGCAACCGGTGAGAGGTTTTTCAGCCGGTTGCGGATAATTCGTTTATTCAGCAAATCCTCGAACTCCAGCAATACCGCACCAAATCCCAGGCGTTTGTCATAACGTTCGCCGTTAAGTAGTTGTTCCAGAGTCTGCGCCCACTCACCGTTTGCTGCGCGAATTTGCCACTCTTCCTGCTGCGTTTCATGCAGTGGAACCTGTAACTTGTGCGTCAGTTGACGAGCAAGTTCGCTCGGGCAGGCCATTATCGACTGCACCTGCAACGGTAAACCTTGCTGCAAAAAGCCCACCAGCGCCTCCAGCGTTTGCTCATTTCCCCGCTCACGCAGTGCCACCGCCAGGAAACCTGAAACCGGGCAGCTAAATGCCAGTAGCGCGCCGTGTTTGTGGCTAATGGTTTCCGGTAGTGGGAAAACATCCAGGTGCAGATGACCCACAGGTTGTTTTAAATCGGGTTTCGTCAAACGGGATTGCTGCCAGTTTTGCAGCGTTCTACTGACACTTGCGCGGGAAATGCCTTGCTGAACCAGTAATTTCGCGACTTCTAACAGTTCATCAAGCGACAAAGCCAGACGCACACGCAGGAAAATCAGCAGCGCCTCTTGTTCAGGGCTAAGTGCACGATGAATGGTATTTGGCCGATGAGATTTGTCGTAACAGTCATCTCGCTTACGCCAGCGCCTGACGGTATCCACAGAAATATTCAGCTCTTCCGCCAGTTCACTGTCGGATTTGTCAGAGCTTTGAATATATTTGCGGGTACGCGGCGTCGTGGTGGCATTGGTGTGGAGCTTAATCTCCATCAGACCTCATCAGGCATACGGTTAAGTAAAGCCCTCATTATAAAAGCAACTTTACGAGCGAAAAGAGCAAATCGACAGATTATCGAAAAATAAGCGCGCAAGCGATTGCAGGCCACAGCAGCCCTGCTGCTGACAGAAAAATTAGCAAAAGGTGCGCTAAACCAAGTAGTTGTAAAGATATATAAATCACAATGATAATTCGCACGCTAATCATTTTTAATTTCAATGATTTAGCGATCATTCAATTTTTTTGAATAAGGAGGTCAATTCTATTCGATTTATTATTCTGCTAAAAAGTGTGACCATAATCACATCGACGGAACATCGTCACCTTAAACAGAATAACCTGCGAGATATTAACTATGAAAACCATCAAATATGCTGTAGCCGCCATCGCCCTTTCTACTCTTTCTTTCGGCGCGTTCGCTGTACAATCAATCAATCCGGCTGAAGCTCAGAACTTAAACAAAGTCGGCGTGGTTTCAGCAGACGGCGCAACCACTCTGGACGGCCTGGAAGCAAAACTGGCAGATAAAGCACAAGCCGCCGGCGCAAAAGCGTATTCCATCACTTCGGCTAACACCAACGGCAAAATGAGCGGTACTGCGGTTATCTACAAATAATCTTCAGTATTGCCCTGATTTACCCTCATATTTTTGGAGCTTTGCTCCACACTGCATGACACTGTTATTACCCTTGTTGCCCGCGATTTTTTCGCGGGCTTTTTTTTGCTCTTTTTCTGCTCATCAGAATGTCTGATTAACGCGCATCAAACCGTCTTCAAGCGTGGCCACTTCTCCTGTAGCCACCAGACAGCAAGCCATTTGTATTTTTAATGACTGCGGTACAGGTTCCAACCCTGCAACACAACGTTCAATCCAACGGGCGGTAACTTCCGGATCTTTTCCGGCAGGTAGCACCACTTCCTCGTCGCTGATTTCAGTCTGGCGTTCACTCACAATGCGTGAACCCTGGCTGTCGATAAGTGTTATTTGCGGGCAACGCTGTGGATTGGCATACACTTCCCCTTCCGTACCGTGCATCAGCAAGCCACGCCCGCCAATGTCAGCAAAGAATTTCGCCACTTTCGGGACATATTCAGGATGCGAAACGCTGGCCAGGCGCAGCGCAGCATCTTCTGCAAACGGTGTTGCCAGTTTGGCGAGCGTGTGGGCACTATTACGCACCCCCATCCGCCAGCGCATTGCCAGCTGATCTTCCATTGGTGTGCAAAGCGCACTGATGGGAATATATACCGGATGATGAGAATCCAGTTTGGCCTGAGCCTGGCCGGCATGCAGCGTCGGCTCAATCCCCATCAGCTTAAAAATGGTTTCGGTTATGACACGCGTTGGATCGTGGCTTACGCCATGCACCACCACCGGAAAACCGAGACGGTTAAGTAACATCGCGAGCAAGGGAGTTAGGTTTGCTAGTTTGCGCGCGCCATTATAAGAAGGGATGACAATGGGCATCGGCTTGTTCACTGGTGGCGTCAGCGAGATGAGGTGGTGCTTCATCGCATCATAGAAGCCAAGCATTTCCGCCTCACCTTCGCCTTTGATACGCAGCGCAATCAGCACGCCGCCTAACTCCAGCTCCGGCACTTCGCCTCTGAGCATATGGGCGTATAAGCCGCGAGCGGTGTCAAAATCCAGATCGCGTGCGTGGTTCTTACCACGCCCGACTTCTTTAATGATCTTACGGTAATCCACTCCGACTCTCCTTTTTATTTCTTGCTCACACGTTTGCGTCGCACCGTCTTTTTCGGTGGGGTATCAATCAGTTTAGCCGCTGGCGCTTCAGGCTGGCTTATTGGAAACACTGGCAGTGCACCCAGTAAACGCTGCCCATAATTTTTGGTCAACAAGCGGCGGTCGTAAATCACCACTTCACCATAACAGCCGTGGCTACGAATTAAACGCCCGACTTGTTGAATAAGATTAAATGACGCGCTCGGTAAACTCTGTACTTCAAAAGGATAGCGTTTCAGGGTTTTTAACCATTCGCCTTCGGTGACCACCACCGGACTGTCAATTGGCGGGAAGGCAATTTTGTGGATGTGCACCTGGCTGAGTAAATCCCCTTTTAAATCCAGACCTTCGGCAAAAGATTGCAGGCCGATCAGCACACTGGTTTCACCTTGTTCAACACGTTTACGGTGCAGCTCCACCAGCCGATAACGTGGCATGTCGCCTTGCACCAGCAGTGTTAGTCGTAAATCGGTCACATGCGTCAGGAACACCTGCATCGCACGGTTGCTGGCGAACAGCACCAGCATCCCTTTGTGCTCGCCTTTTGCCAGTTCAGCACGGAAGAACGCTGCCATTTCAGCCAGATGCTGGGCTTCGTTTTCCATCGTCGGCTCAACGGTTAACTGCGGGATCACCAGCTTGCCCTGCTCGACGTGGTTAAACGGTGAATCCAGCGCGATAAACCGGTCACCTGCGTCTTCGTCCAGCCCACTCATTTCTTGTAAGCGATCGAATTTATTCAGTGAACGCAACGTTGCTGAAGTCACGATAACGTGTGGCACATTACGCCAGACCAGTTTTTCTAGCTGATCGCACACGCGGATCCCTACGCAATGGAAGAACAGATGCGGCTGACCTTCACGAACGTCACGAGTTACCCATTTCGACACTGGTGCGCCCGATGCCTGCTCCATCGCCGAAAGCCGCCACAGTTTGCTCTGCGTTTCGAAATACCCCAATGCGCGGTTCATATGCAGTAACGCGCGGTGCAGACGCACAATATCGTGCGTTCCGGTTTTTTCGCCCAAATCGTTAAGCAGCGCTTCAGCCAGGCTGCGCAACCCTTCCATTAGCTTCGCCAGGCGTTTGCAAATCACCATGATTTCTTCGGGCAGAACGCCCATTTCAAAACGGTGCACCGCTTCCTGTTCGCCCGGTAACCACAATGAAACGATGCTGTTAAACGAACTCAGCAGTTCATAAACTTCATCACAATGGTTGGTCAGACGTTCGGGTGATGTCAGCGGTGGCGGGCTTTTCGGGCGGAACTGCGCCATGCAGGTTTCAACCAGTTTAGTGAAGAGATCGAACTGCAAACGGCTGTAACCGGGCGTGACTTCGGCGCTCATTTCCAGCGCGTCTCGGGCCACATCCGGCAAATGATGTCCTTCGTCTAAAATCAGCAGCAGGTTTTTTGCCTCAGGCAACACCGCGTCGCTTTCCATAGCCGCCATCACCAGCGAATGGTTTGCTACTACCACTTCCGCATCGTCAATCTCACGCCGTGCCACAAAGAACGGGCATTCGCGATACCAGTGGCAATTGCGCCCCAGACAGCTGGCTTTGTCGGTGCTTAAACGCCGCCAGAGATCGTCTTCAATATTTTGCGAAGTATGGTCGCGCAGTCCGTCCCATTTATAGGCATCAAGATCGGTTTTCAGTTTGGCGCAACGTTGTTGTTCATCTTTGCTGGTCGGTGCCATTTCATCTTCCAGAAAAGCCAGCAAATCACCTTGTGAAGCGTTGTCCGTCGCCAGGGCTGACAGGTTGCGCGGGCAAACGTAACGCCCACGACCAAAGGCGGCGGTAAATTTGAGATCGGGGATAATTTTGCGCAGCAGCGGCAAGTCTTTGCTGAAGATTTGATCCTGAAGAGCGACGTTGGCGGTGCTGACTACTAACGTTTTTTGCTCACCACGGGCGATGGCGATCCCGGGGATCAGGTAAGAAAGAGTTTTCCCCACACCTGTGGGTGCCTCAATCGCCAGATGACGACCCGCTTCGCCCGCTAGCGTTTTCGCCACTTCGGCAATCATTTGCCGTTGCGGTGGGCGCGGAATAAAGTCCGGGATCTGCTGCTGCAGCGCCTTATACCAGGCGGCGATTTGCTCTTTTTGAGCTGAGGACAAAGCCATGGAAACCACTTTTACTGTATAAACAACCACTATTGTCCCACTTTTTGCAGTCTTACAGCAAGGCTTGACGCATGACAAAGTGGCCAGGGGCGGTTCCTCTCTATAATCGAGCCTGTTTATCTTCCCACTGGTATCAAAAAATGGATTATCAACTCAATTTAGACTGGCCTGAGTTTATGGCGAAATACTGGCAGAAAAAGCCGGTTATTTTGAAAAATGCGTTTCCGAATTTTGTCGATCCGATTACGCCGGATGAGTTAGCTGGTCTTGCTATGGAAGCAGAAGTGGATAGCCGCCTGGTAAGCCACACCAACGGTCAGTGGCAGGCTGCCAACGGGCCTTTCGAAGATTTTGATAATCTGGGGGAAACCGGTTGGTCGCTGTTGGCGCAGGCCGTTAACCACTGGCATGCACCCGCGGCTGAACTGGTACGTCCATTCCGTGTGTTACCGGACTGGCGTCTGGATGACCTGATGATCTCCTACTCGGTTCCTGGCGGCGGCGTTGGCCCACATATCGACCAATATGACGTGTTTATTATTCAGGGCATGGGCAGCCGTCGTTGGCGTGTCGGTGACAAACTGCCGATGCGCCAGTTCTGCCCGCATCCAGCGTTGCTGCACGTTGACCCGTTTGAACCGATCATTGATGAAGATCTGGAACCTGGTGACATTCTGTATATTCCACCAGGTTTCCCACACGATGGTTTCACTCATGAAACCGCACTCAACTACTCCGTCGGTTTCCGTGGGCCAAATGGCCGCGATTTGATCAGCAGCTTTGCTGATTACGCGCTGGAAAACGATCTCGGTGGCGAGCATTACAGCGATCCTGATTTAACCTGCCGCGAGCATCCGGGCAAAGTTGAAGGCTATGAGCTGGCTCGTCTGCGCGACATGATGATGGAAGTGATTAGCCAGCCTGAAGATTTCAAGCAGTGGTTTGGCCGCTTTATTACCACTCCGCGCCATGAGCTGGACATTGCGCCAGCGGAGCCGCCATATCAGCCTGGGGAAATCCTTGATGCGTTGCTCGGCGGCGAATGCCTGACGCGGTTGAGCGGTTTGCGCGTGCTGAATGTCGAGGGCGAGTTCTTCGTCAACAGCGAACCGATGGAAGCGCCGGTTCCGCATGCAGCTGATGCTTTGTGCCGTTACACCCTGTTGAGCCAGGCCGAACTGGGCGATGCTTTGCAGAACCCAGAATTTGTAAGCGTCTTAACTGAGTTAGTTAATCAAGGATATTGGTATTTCGACGATTAACAGATTTAGTTGCACCATGTAACTAAAAATTACCCAGAGTCTTTGTAACTGACTACAGTTATACGGGGGGTTTCCCGGGTAGACTTTGGGGATAACATGGCGCTTTATACAATCGGTGAAGTGGCTCTGCTTTGTGATATCAACCCCGTAACGTTGCGTGCCTGGCAACGGCGTTACGGGCTTTTGAAACCGCAGCGTACCGATGGCGGCCATCGATTATTTGACGATGCCGACCTCGAACGTATCCGTGAAATCAAACGCTGGATTGAAAACGGTGTTCAAGTCAGCAAGGTGAAAGCCTTACTGAGTGGGGAACTTCAGGATCGAGAAAGCGGCTGGCGTGAACGCCAGGAGCTATTGCTTCACCATTTACAAGCTGGCAGTCCGAACCGGTTACGAAACTGGATGGCTGACATTGGCCGCGACTATCCGGCAGAAACCCTCGTCAACCAGCTCTACATCCCTCTTCGTCGCCGTCTGCAATGCCAACAAGTCACACTCAACACGTTACTCAGTCTGCTGGATGGCGCCTTGATCAATTACATTGCGCTGTGTCTCGCCTCCGCGCGCAAACGCAGCGGTAAAGATGCGCTATTAATTGGATGGGATACACCGGATACCACCCGTTTATGGATGGCGGCGTGGATGGCAATCCAACAAGGCTGGCGTGTGGATGTGTTAGCGCATCCGTTGCACCAGTTACGCCCTGAGCTGTTCGCCCAACAAACATTGCTGGTGTGGTGTGGCGATACGCCGACCCACAGTCAACTTGACCAACTGGAACTTTGGCGCTGCTCGGGGTTACAAATTTACCCGCTGATGAGCAACGGGCAATCGACCGAACACGCATAAGAAAAATTTAAAGGTTCATTAACAACCCTGCTTCATCTTATAATCGCAGACGTTATGTATGGAGCGGATATAAAGATGAAACTGAGTAAAATTGCCCTGGTGGGCGGTATGCTGGTGATGGCTATCGGTGGGATTGGCGGCGTAATGCTGGTTGGCTATATCGTCATCCTTCATGGCGCGTGATGTAACGTAATAAGCGTTCAAACAGGCGGTCGATAACCACGGCGGCCAACGCGACCAACAAAGCGCCTTGAATCACATAGGCGGTGTTAAAGCCGCTCAGCCCGATAATTATCGGCGAACCCAGGGTGCTGGCACCAACCGTTGAGGCAATCGCTGCGGTGCCGATATTAATGATCACCGAAGTGCGGATCCCCGCCAGAATCACAGGTGCTGCAAGGGGTAATTCGACTTTTCTCAGCATTTGCCAGCGGCTCATTCCGGCCCCCAGGGCAATCTCTTTTGTGGCTTCTGGTACCGCGCCAATCCCTGCTAACGTTCCCTGTAAAATCGGCAGCAAACCGTATAACACCAGCGCGATAATTGCCGGTTGCTGACCAAACCCCATTACCGGAACGGCAATCGCCAGTACCGCGACGGGCGGGAAAGTTTGCCCAGCCGCGGTGATGGTTTCAACCAGAGAGCGAAACTCAAGTCCTGCCGGGCGTGTCACCGCTATACCCAGCCCCATGCCAATCACAATCGCCACCAAACTGGAAATCCCGACCAGCATAAAATGTTTGAGCGCCAGGGCGATAAAACTATCTTGTTGGTACAAAGGCCTTTCGAGTTCAGGGAAAAGCCAGCTGAACACGGGGCCGCTGTAAGGTAATACCGCTAACAATGCGATAAACAGCGCAATAAACCACAGCAGCGGGTCACGAAGCAGGCGCATTTTCACCCCGCATCTTTTCCCCCTGAACCAGGTCGCTAAAATGCAGCACGCCGCAAGGTTCACCACGCTGGTTCACCACCGGTAATTGCTGGCATTGGCGGTCAACAAACAGCGATAATGCCTCGCGCAAACTTAACGTTTCGCTGATTGGATCGCCTGCGATGCGCTCTTCCGTTCGCACCCGCTCAGCCACATGACAAAGTGACAACAGGCGTACACCAAGCTCACTGCGACCAAAGAAATCACGCACAAAATCTGTTGCCGGGCGCGTTAATAATTCCAGCGGTGTACCTTGCTGAACCACCTGCCCGCCATCCATCAGCACAATTCTGTCGGCCAGTGTTAGCGCTTCATCAATGTCGTGCGTCACCAGCACAATGGTGCGCCCAAGCAGTTGATGGATGCGGATAATTTCTTGTTGCAGCGCACCGCGTGTCACCGGATCAAGCGCGCCAAAAGGCTCATCCATCAACAACACTTCCGGGTCAGCCGCCAGCGCGCGCGCCACGCCAACACGCTGTTGCTGCCCACCCGAAAGCTGATGCGGATAACGGTCACGAAATTGCGCTGCTTCCAGGCCCAGTAAATCCAGTAATTCGTCAATCCGCGCACTGATTCGCGCTTTCGGCCATTTCAGCAATTGCGGCACGGTGGCTATATTCTGGGCCACATTCCAGTGGGGAAACAGGCCAATCGACTGAATCGCATACCCCATGCGGCGGCGCAGAACTTTGGCGTCAAAATTACGGATTTCTTCACCGGCAAAGCGGATGCGCCCGCTATCGTGTTCGACCAGGCGGTTGATCATTTTCAGAGTGGTGGATTTTCCAGAACCTGAGGTGCCAATCAGCACCGTGAACTCCCCTTCCTTGATATGCAGCGACAAGTCGCTGACGGCTATCTCGCCCTGGAAGGATTTGCTGACATTTTCGAATTCGATCATGGCTGTTTTTCCTCAAGCAATGAGATAAACAGTTTAAAAAATGCGTCGAGGACAACCGCCAGCGCGATAACCGGAATTACACCGAGCAACACCAAATCCAGCGCGCTACTGAGTAACCCCTGGAAGATAATCGCCCCAAAACCACCGGCACCAATCAGCGCGGCAATCACCGTCATACCGATGGTCTGAACGCAGACAACACGCAGGCTGCGTAATAATACGGGTAGCGCCAGTGGTACTTCAGCCTGCCAAAAAATCTGCCAGCGCGACATGCCCATGCCTTCAGCACTTTCAATGATATTGCGTGGAACTTGCTGTAACCCTGCTACCACGCCGCGTACTAACGGTAGCAGCGCGTACAGCACCAGCGCGATTAATGCTGGTGCGACGCCAATCCCGCTCACGCCCAGCGAGCCCAGCCAGGGAAAAATCTTGACCAGCCCCGCCAGCGGCGCAATTAACAAACCGAACAACGCCACCGAAGGCACCGTTTGAATAACATTGAGCACCGAAAAGACCGAGGATTGCCAGCCTGGGCGGTTGTAACACAGCACGCCCAACGGCACGCCAATCAACAGCGCTGGCAGCAACGTCCCCAATAGCAGAGCCAGATGGCGCGACAGTGCATCATCAAAAACATCCTGACGGTTGGCATACTCTTTTAGCAGGGAAAGGTCGGAAAAAAATCCACTCAGCAGCAGTGCGAGAGGCACAACCCAGATCTGTATATTCAGCAGCAAACGCCAGAGTGCTTTGGGCGTCAGACGGTTGATGGCGTCAGTGCACAGCAGCAGGCATAAAGTTAGCGACAACCATAATCCGCTGCCCGGTGAGGAGCGCGCAAGCGTGCTTCCCTGCTGCGAAAACTGCGTTGCCGTGTTTCCCATCGCCCACAAAATAGCGATAAACGTCAGCTCGCCCACCAGGAGTGTCAATAGCAATGCAGGTGGCCGACAAGGTAACAGCGCCAGACAGGCCAGGATGAAAACCGCAACACAGAGAACCAGCCAGACGTGCGCCGGGAGTTGGCTAAGCGCGATAGGCTCCCCGGAAACCAGGCGATTGGGTGCGAAATTGATAAACGGTAAAGCCGCGCCTGCCACCACCAGCAAAGTCACCAGTAGCAACAGGACACGATTATGAATTTTGAACAAACAGACATCCTGTTATTTCACGAAACCTTTCTGCTTCAGATAATCAGCAGCCACTTTTTTAGCGTCCAGTCCTTCCACCGCAATGCTGGCGTTCAGCTGTTGCAGCGTTTTCTCATCCAGCGAAGCAAATACCGGTTTTAACCAGTCGTCCAATTCCGGATACGCTTTCAGCACCGCTTCACGCACCACCGGCGTAGGGGCATAAATAGGCTGCACGCCTTTTGGGTCGCTCAACGTTTGCAGGCCAAGTGCCGCCACCGGGCCATCCGTTCCGTAGGCCATTGCGGCATTTACGCCCGACGTTTGCTGTGCAGCAGCTTTAATGGTGACCGCCGTGTCACCACCCGCCAGAGACAACAATTGCGGCTGCTCGAGTTTAAAACCATAGGCTTTTTCAAACGCCGGGAGCGCATCAGAGCGTTCAATAAATTCAGCAGAAGCCGCAAGTTTGAATTCACCACCCTTTTTCAGGTAAGCGCTGAGATCGTCAAGCGAAGTCAGTTTGTTTTTCTCGGCCAGATCTTTGCGAACCGCGATGGTCCAGGTGTTATTGGCGGGAGCGGGAGTCAGCCATACCAGATGATTTTTCTCGGCATCAAGTTTTTTAACTTTCTCATAACCCTGTTGCGCATTTTTCCATGCCGGATCTTTTTCATCTTTGAAGAAAAATGCCCCGTTGCCGGTGTATTCCGGGTAAATATCCAGCTCGCCTGCGGTAATGGCCCCGCGCACGACTGGTGTGGTTCCCAACTGGACTTTATTGACGGTTTTGACACCGTGGCTGTCCAGCACCTGCAAAATAATATTACCGAGCAGTGACCCTTCGGTATCAATTTTAGAACCCACTTTCACCGGTTCTGCGGCTTGAGCGCCTACCGCCAGTAACACTAATCCTGTCATACCCCAACGCGCTGATAAGTTCATCGTACTTCCTCGTTGTTGTTCTTTGCTTAAAAATCATGGAGTCGCAAAAGTTTAGTCGAGAATTGATGAATGGGAAAACTGGTGCTGGAAGTGAGAAATCTATCTGGCTCTTTTGCCCAATAAAAGAGGCCACCTTTTCACAGTGGCCTTTTATCAAAGTAACGACTTAAAGCTTATTTCAGTTCAAACTCGCTCTGTTTCACACGGGCAGAATCCAGCCCGATGAACACATTGAATTTGCCAGGTTCAGCAACGTGCTTCATCTGCGCGTTCCAGAACTTCAGCGCCTCAACGTCAATCGGGAAGCTCACGGTCTGGGTTTCGCCTGGTTTGAGCGTCACTTTCTTAAAGCCTTTCAGCTCTTTAACCGGGCGGCTCATTGATGCAGTGACATCCTGCAAATACAGCTGAACAACGGTTTCGCCTTCACGTTCGCCGGTGTTTTTCACTTCAACAGAAGCTTCGACTTTGCCATCGGCTTTCATTGATGGCGCTGACATTTTCACATCAGAAACCGTGAACGTGGTGTAGCTCAGGCCATAACCGAATGGGAACAGCGGGCCATTTGCTTCATCAAAGTAACGAGAAGTGTATTTGTTTGGTTTTTCCGGATTGTACGGACGGCCAGTATTCAGGTGGCTGTAGTAAACCGGGATCTGCCCGACAGAGCGCGGGAAGGACATCGGCAATTTGCCTGACGGGTTGTAATCGCCAAACAAAATATCGGCAACCGCGTTCCCGCCTTCGGTGCCGCTATACCACGCTTCCAACAGCGCATCGGCTTGTTGGTTTTCTTTGACCAACGCCAGCGGGCGACCGTTCATCAACACCAGCACCAACGGTTTGCCAGTCGCTTTCAGCGCAGCAATTAAATCGCGCTGGCTTTGCGGCAGAACAAGGTCGGTACGGCTAGAGGCTTCGTGTGCCATGCCTTGCGCTTCGCCAACAACCGCCACCACCACATCGGCAGATTTCGCGGTGTTAACCGCTTCGTCGATCATCTCTTTAGCTGAACGAGGATCAACGCTCACCGCAGGTTCGTACTGGTTCAGGAAGGCAACGATGTCTTTTTCATCAGTGACGTTAGCACCTTTAGCGACCACGATTTTGGCGTTATCGCCCACCGCATTTTTGATACCCTGCAACACAGTGATGGTCTGATCGGCCACACCCGCCGCAGACCAGCTACCCATCACGTCGCGCTTGCTGTCAGCCAGTGGGCCAACCACGGCAATGGTGCCTGATTTTTTCAGCGGCAAGGTTTGCAGGCGGTTTTTCAGCAGCACCATGCTTTCGCGGGCGACTTCGCGTGCTTCTTTACGATGCAGGCGGCTTTCGGCGTTGGTATCTGCCGGGTCAGATTCTTTCGGCCCTAAGTGGCTGTATGGGTCGTTAAACAGCCCCATGTCATACTTCACGTTCAGCACGTGGCGCGCGGCATCATCCAGTTCTGCCATCGGTACCTCACCGCTTTTCACCAGCTCTGGCAAGTATTTGCTGTAGTACTCATCGCTCATACTCATGTTGATGCCGGAGTTCAGTGCGACACGCACCGCATCTTTCGGGTCACTCGCCACACCGTGCTTGATCAGTTCTTTAATCGCACCATGGTCAGAAATAGTGATGCCTTTGAATTTCCACTCATCGCGCAGCAAGTCTTTGAGCAGCCAGCTGTCAGACGATGCAGGCGTACCGTTTAATGAATTCAGCGCAACCATTACACCACCGCTGCCCGCATCAAGCGCGGCTTTGTACGGTGGCATATAGTCGTTGAACAAGCGCTGGGTGCTCATATCAACCGTGTTGTATTCCTTGCCACCTTCTACTGCGCCATAAGCGGCGAAGTGTTTGACGCTGGTCATTACCGAATAACGGTCTGCCGGGCTTTTGCCCTGCATCGCTTCAACCATGGTGCGGCCCATGATCGAGGTCAGGTAAGTATCTTCACCAAAGCCTTCAGAAACACGGCCCCAACGTGGGTCGCGTGACACGTCGACCATCGGTGCCCATGTCATGTTCAGGCCATCATCAGCCGCTTCATAGGCAGAAACTCGGCCCACTGTTTTCACCGCTTCCAGATTAAAGGAAGAGGCTAAACCGAGGCTGATTGGGAACACGGTACGTTGGCCATGCACCACATCATAGGCAAAGAATAAGGGTATTTTCAGACGGCTGAGATCCATCACCTGGTCCTGCATGGTGCGGATATCGTGACGGGTTACGGTGTTGAAAATCGCCCCAACCTGCCCGTCTTTGATCATCTCACGAATGGCTTCTTTCGGGTTATCCGGCCCGACGCTGATTAACCGCAACTGGCCGATTTTTTCGTCAGTGGTCATTTTTTTCAGCAAATCGGTGACGAAAGCGTCACGGGCTTCAGGCGTTAATGGGTGCGGGCCAAACATTTCATTAGCCAGCGCGGGTTGCAGCGCAAGGCTAACTGCCAAACTTACAGAACAGAGCCATTTCATCGACATTACTCTCTTGCTCAAGCCGCCACGCGGGGCAGCACGAAGTGTTAAGAGGTGCAGTGTGCCACAACGACACAGTGGTAAGAAGAGCGGTTCCGATGTTATGTGCTGATTTTCCGAGCGTTTCGGAAGAATCATTAGTGAATTGCAAGCTATGCTTGAAGGCGTCACTATTTTCACAAGGAGTGGATAAATGTCTAACCCGTTTATTAATGAACTCAATCGCCTGGTTGGCAACCAACATGTATTAACCGATGCAGCCAAAACGGCACGTTACCGTAAAGGTTTCCGTTCCGGCCAGGGCGAGGCGCTGGCGGTGGTTTTCCCCGGCACGTTGCTGGAGTTATGGCGTGTGCTGAGTGCTTGTGTCAGCACGGACAAAATCATCCTGATGCAGGCCGCCAATACCGGTTTGACAGAAGGCTCAACCCCAAATGGCAACGATTACGATCGTGAAATTGTCATTATCAGTACGCTACGTCTGGATAAATTGCAGTTGTTGGACGGCGGAAAACAGGTGCTGGCATTCCCTGGCAGCACGCTATATCAACTAGAAAAAGCGCTTAAACCGTTGGGGCGTGAACCGCATTCGGTGATCGGTTCGTCGTGTATTGGCGCATCGGTGATTGGCGGAATTTGTAATAACTCCGGTGGTTCGCTGGTGAAACGCGGGCCGGCCTATACCGAAATGGCGCTGTATGCGCGTATCGACGAGCAAGGCAAATTAACGCTGGTCAACCATCTGGGTATCGACCTCGGCGTGACGCCCGAACAAATCCTCGGCAAGCTCGATGACGAGCGTGTGAAGCCAGAGAATGTGCTTCACGACCAGCGCCAGGCCTCTGATAAAGATTACGCCGAGCGCGTGCGAGATGTGGATGCCGACACGCCATCTCGCTTTAACGCTGACCCAAGCCGTCTTTTTGAAGCTTCAGGCTGCGCCGGGAAACTTGCCGTTTTTGCGGTACGCCTCGATACCTTTGTTGCCGAAAAGCAAAACGAAGTGTTCTACATCGGCACCAACAAACCAGAAGTGCTGACGGAAATCCGCCGCCATATTCTGGCTAATTTTGAAAACCTGCCGGTGGCGGGCGAATACATGCACCGCGATATTTACGATATCGCCGAGGTATATGGCAAAGACACGTTCATGATGATCGACAAGCTCGGCACCGACAAAATGCCGCTGTTCTTTACCCTGAAAGGCCGCACCGACGCGTGGATTGAAAAAGTCCCGTTCCTTAAGCCGCACTTCACCGACCGTGTGTTACAGCGTCTGAGCAACTGGAGCCCGAACCATTTACCGCCGCGCATGAAAGAGTGGCGTGGAAAATACGAACATCATTTGTTGTTGAAGATGTCGGGCGAAGGGATTGCCGAGGCGCGCAACTGGCTGGAGAGTTATTTCCAGCAGGCTGAGGGTGGCTTTTTCGTCTGTACGCCATCCGAAGGGGCGAAAGCGTTTTTACATCGTTTTGCCGCTGCCGGTGCTGCGGTGCGTTATCACGCGGTTCACGCCAGTGAAGTGGAAGATATTCTGGCGCTGGATATCGCTCTGCGCCGTAACGACCAGCAGTGGTTTGAGCAACTCCCACCAGAGATCAGCAGCCAAATCAGCCACAGTCTGTATTACGGCCACTTCATGTGCCATGTCTTCCACCAGGATTACATTGTCAAAAAAGGGGTTGATGTCCATGCGCTGAAAGAGCAAATGCTTGAGCTGCTACGCACGCGTGGCGCGCAGTATCCGGCTGAGCATAACGTCGGGCATCTCTATGAAGCGCCTGACAGCTTAAAGCAGTTTTATCAGGCAAATGACCCGACTAACAGCATGAACCCAGGCATTGGTAAAACTACGAAGCACAAATGGTGGGAGGAAGCATCCTGTAGCCATACGCACCACCACAACCCTCATTAACTGTTGCCGTCAACCACCAGACCAGGGGCTATTTTTCGTTGGTTTTTCGTACTAAATTAAAATTCCAAAAAGTGGTGTGACCTTACGCCACTTAAATTTTTTTGCGTACAGGAGCGGGAGATGTCAGTGCTCGAAACAGTACCGAGTGTAGGATTACATGTTCGCGACGCCAGCGCCGATGATATTCCGGCCATCACCGCCATTTATGAATGGCATGTTCTGCATGGGCGCGGCTCTTTCGAAGAAGAGCCGCCAACACGTAGCCAAATGGCTGAACGTCTTAACGCAGTTCATGCCCTACAACTCCCGTGGTTGGTCGCGGTATATTGCGGAATTGTGGTGGGTTATAGCTACGCGACAGCTTATCGTCCACGCCCGGGGTATCGTTTTACCATTGAAGACTCGGTTTATATCGACGCCAGTATGACGGGCAAAGGTGTGGGTCGTGAGCTGTTAAGCCAGCTGATTACCCGTTGCGAGCAGGGGCCATGGCGGCAAATGGTGGCGATTATTGGCGATGGTGAAAACAATTCAGGTTCATGCCGTTTGCACAAAAAACTCGGTTTCGAAGTGGTTGGGCAACTACGCAATGTGGGATTCAAGCTTGGCGGCTGGCGTGATACGTTGATTATGCAGCGCCCGCTTAATGATGGGGACCGGACGCTGCCATTAAATTAGGGTATTGCTTTAATCGTCCTGAGCATTGCCCGCAACCGTATTGCTCGCCATTTGAGCAGACTTCTGCTTTTTATACGCCAGCGCTGATGAAGGCACAGGCGTCACTTTGCCCGTTTCCATCCAGTTGCGTAAACGGTTTGCATCGGCAAAGTGGGTATATTTGCCGAAGGCATCCAACACCACCAGCGCCACCGGGCGGTTATTAATCATAGTGCGCATCACCAGGCAATGTCCGGCATTGTTGGTAAAGCCAGTTTTAGTGAGCTGAATGTTCCATTTGTTGTTGTAAACCAAATGGTTGGTATTACGGAACGGCAGCGTATAAGCCGGATTGGCAAACGTCGCCATATCTTCTTTGGTGGTGCTCAACTGGCCAAGCAGTGGATATTGCTTTGATGCAATCAGCAGTTTGGACAAGTCACGCGCCGTGGAAACGTTTTGAATCGACAATCCAGTCGGTTCAACGTAACGGGTGTGCGTCATACCCAGGGATTTGGCTTTCGCATTCATCGCACGAATAAACGCGTTATAACCGCCAGGATAATGATGTGCCAGACTCGCCGCCGCGCGGTTTTCTGATGACATTAAAGCCAACAACATCATGTCTTTACGGTTAATTTCACTTTTCAGACGTACGCGAGAATAAATCCCTTTCATTTCAGGCGTTTGGCTGATGTCGACGCTGAGCATCTCATCCATCGGCAGCTTCGCATCCAGAACCACCATCGCCGTCATCAGTTTGGTGATCGAGGCAATCGGGCGCACCAGATCGGGATGGCTGGAATACAAAATTTTATTGGTTTGCAGATCGACGATCATAGCACTGCCAGAGGCTATTTCCTGTGTGGAACTCACCTGTTGTACGGTGGCTTTAGTCGCAGCCTGAGAAGCGAGTGGTACGGCAATCATCAGCGCAAGGCTGAGCAACGATAGTCGAATTTTTGTCGGCATGGTGGCACTTCTGTAATTATTCAAGAATGTGATGTGTCCATCGAATCTGTTCACAGAACGTATGAATAGATGAGGCGTCAGCATAATACTCTGACGCCCCGGAAAACTGCCACAATTGATTCGTAATAAAATAGTTACCCACCGTTTAGAACAAACGGTATCCGTAACCCCACAAGATAACACTCAGCGCTAACAGGACTTCAAGCACCAGTACACCAATGGCGAGCGTTGAGCTAGAGAAGCTCATCCCCTCTTCTTTATTGATGCCAAGGAACTCGGGCACACCGACATACAGCAGGTAACCGGTGTAAACCAGCGCGGCAGCACCCACCAGAACACACAACCACACCAGCGGATACAGCGCCACAAGGCCACTTAAAAACAGTGGGGTCGCCACATATCCAGCAAACACCATGCAACGAGCCAGTGACGGGCGATGTGGATAGTTACGAGCCATCCACCACATGACACGCCCCATCACGGCGACACCAGCCAACATCAGTGCATAAAACAGTACGCCTAAATAGAATCCGGTAAACATCGACAATTGAACGAAGGTGCCGTCACCAAAATTCCAGCCAATTTGGGTTGTGCCGATAAACGCACAGATAACCGGAATGGCCGCCATGATTAACACATGGTGAGTGTAGTGATGTGATACCGTTTCGTTCTCGCGTTTTATATTCTGCATTTCACGATTAGGATGGGAAAAAAGCCCCCAGACATGACTCATAACGCCTCCTGACATGCCAAAAAAAAATCGATTAAGCACAGTCAAAGTATAATGCACTGCGGCTTGATTGTTTTTTAATCAGATAAAAATAACTGGGGAAACGGAACAACATCTCCAACGGTCACAACCGCTATACTGAGGCTGTACAAAAACAAGGAATGACATTTAACACTGTGGATATTACTCAACTGATTGCGCATTACGGCTACGCCGCTTTGATTTTGGGCAGCATGGCTGAAGGGGAAACGGTAACTCTGCTGGGGGGGATTGCAGCACACCAGGGGTTGCTGAAATTTCCGCTAGTGGTTCTGTCCGTGGCGCTCGGCGGCATGATTGGCGACCAACTGCTGTATCTGGTTGGCAGGCGTTTTCGCGGTTCCATTCCTGCACGATTTCAAAAACACAAAAAGAAAATCATTAAAGCGCAGGATCTTATCAACCGTCACCCTTATTGGTTTGTCATCGGATCGCGCTTTATGTATGGCTTCCGGGTGATCGGGCCGATTTTGATAGGTGCCAGTCACCTACCTCCGCGGATCTTTTTGCCGCTCAATATCGTGGGCGCATTAATTTGGGCAACGCTTTTTACCACTCTGGGGTATATGGGCGGCGAAGTTGTTGGCCCGTGGCTGCAAAACCTGGACCAACATATAAAGCACTGGATTTGGTTGGTCGGCGTAGTTGCGGTGGTGTGGCTGGTGCGTTACTGGTTCAAACGCCGCGAGAACAATAAGTCAGGTTAACTTTTCGGTTTGAAATGAGGGTTAGCGAACATAAAACCGCCGTCGACGATAAACGATTGTCCGGTAGTGTAGCTGGCTCTGTCAGAGCACAACCATGCAACAAGACTGGCAATTTCTTCGGTTTCGCCAGCTCGCCCTAATGGGATCTCAGGAATTTTGCTTTTGACTCCGTCACCTTCTGCCATGTTGTTCATCGGCGTGGCAATAGCGCCGGGGGCAACAGCGTTGACCAGAATTTTATAATGCACCAGTTCCATCGCCATGGATTTGGTTAACCCGCCCAGCGCATGTTTTGCTGCCGTGTAAGCGCAGGCTTCAGGAAGCGGTGTGTGCTCGTGAACTGAGGTAATATTCACAATCCGCCCGCCATTGCCCTGGGCTATCATGGCGCGCACCACTTTCTGCGAGCAGATAAATGCGCCGTCTACATCCACAGTGAACAGCCCGCGCCATTCCTCCAGGGTGACATCCAGGAAAGGGTTTTTACTCATCGCCCCGGCATTATTCACCAGCGCGTCCACACGCCCGAAACGCTCAATCAGCTCATCAATTCCGGCTGCGCCATCGGGAAGATGGGCTAAATCAAGCTGAACAGTTTCCGCTCGCCGCCCAAAACCGTTGACCTGACGCGCCGTGTCTTGTGCGCCCTGCTCGTCTGAATGCCAGGTGATGCCGATATCATAGCCCTGCTGTGCCAGCATAAGCGCACATTTTTTGCCAATACCGGAATCCGCTGCTGTGACAATAGCCACTTTGTTAGCCGCGCTCATCACCACCTCCAGACTATCTTTTAACCAGGATGTAAGTATAGGAGACGGTGGATAACGCTGACGCTTATCCGCCCTACAAAACCGAAACCGGTCGGGCAAGCGCAGCGCCCCCGACATAACCCAGTGGCTATGCTTTCCCTGCCTGATACCCCCCGCCTAAAGCAGAGATCAACTGAACATCGGCGTTAAGCCACTGGCCGTGCAGCTGGATGGCTTTTGCCTGTTCAGACAAATCCGGCAAGGTCGCTGCACTCATCCGCGCACCAGAAATGATCCCCGCTTTGTAACGAGCCTGCGCCAGAGCTTTGAGTTTTTGCGTGCCTTGCAAAATGGTGCGCTGATGCGCGTTTTCCGCCGCAACCGCATTCAGTTGGCTGGCGGCTTTTTCAACATCATTTACCGCACCAACCACCGCTTTGTTGTAGCTGGCAATGGATAAGTTACTTTCTGCGCGCACAATATCGAGGTTGGCGTTCAAGCGGCCACTGTCAAAAATAGGCAGAGTAAAGCCGCCAATCACGCCCATTTGCTGGGCTGAACCACGGAACAAATCACTCAAATGAAGCGCATCATTTTGCAGGAAGGCACTGAGGTTGACGTCAGGATAAAACGCGGCTTTGGCAGCATCGACACTGCTGAGCGAAGATTCGATGTACCAGTGCGCTTCCTGAAGGTCAGGGCGGCGAGCCAGCAGCTCATAACCCATATGGTCCGGCACACGGCTACTGACTTTAGGCAACGGGACAGATTTAATATTTGCAGCAGCATGCGCATCACCGGTTATCGCGGCGAGTTGTGATTTGGCGATATTAATGCGCCCGTCGATGTCATCAATCTGCTGCTGGGTTTTCACGAAATCGATATTGGATTCGACATCGTCAACTGACGAGTTAATCCCATGAGCGTACAGATTGGTTTCGACATTAACGATATTCTTCTGTGCCGCCAGGGTTTGCTGTTTGACATCTTTTAACGCCAGCAGGGTTTGCATATCCCAATATAAGCGCACAACATTGGCAGAAATCACCTGTTTGGCCTGGGCAAGTTCAGCCTGTTTCGCTCTCATGACGCCTACTTTCGCTTCCACTTCCGAGCGATTTTTGCCCCACAAATCCAGATCCCAACTAGCCGTCAGCCCAAAGTTACCGTTGGTGTAATAAGGCCCGGTGGTGCCGGCCGCCGGGTCAGTCAGAGCAAATGGCCCCATCACCCCTTCCTGGGACATTTTCTGACGCTCGATATTGGCTGAGAAATCCATTTGCGGGCCGTCACTCGCTTCCTGCATTTGCGTCTGGGCCTGCGCCAGCCTGATGCGCTGCTGCACAACGGCCAAATCCGGCGAGTCTTTCAGCGAACGTTCAACCAGCGTATTAATCTGGCTGTCATGATAATCACGCCACCAGTCACTGCCCGGCCAACCGTGCGCCAGCTCAGGAGGAAGTTTGGTATCCAACTGTTGTGGAGGTGTTTTTTGAGCAAGGGGGGCATCGTCATTGTGCATTGGCGCGCAGCCAGACAAAACGAGCATTAGCGCAACGCCAGTCGCCGCGAGAGGGAAACGTGAGGAAGTCATAATTAGCCACAGAGTAAAAGAAAGCGCTCAGGTTACGCATTCCAAAAGGCAAAAGTTTAGGTATCAGTGGCAATACATTGATGGTTAAAAAGGGATACAATTTGAAACTAGTTTATCTGCATTACTATTACCAGGATAAAAATATCACAAGCAAGTATCACTATAGTGATTAAATTTTGACAGGGCTTCACCCTTCCACCCGCTTGCGCTCAGCACTCGGCGTTACGCCAAAAACTTTCTTATACGAGGTGGTGAAATGGTTGCTGTTGGCAAAGCCACACAAAAAAGCTACTTCGGTGATCGTCATGTCGGTTTCTTTGAGCTTGACTCGCGCCGAGACCAGGCGCAGGCGTTTCAGATAGTTTTCCGGCGTCAGCCCCGTCACCTCTTTAATATGCCGTGACGTGGTACGTTGAGTCAGGTGAAACTGATTTGCCAGTTGCTGCCAGTCAATCTCGTTAAAGCAGTTTTCTTGCAAATAACTGAGTAACTTATGCAGTTTGTAGCGGGTATTGCTGTATTCAGCCTGCGACTGCGCATAAATGATTTGCGTCACTAAGGAAAAAAACAGCGACTCTTTTAAAGCCTGATTGTCAGCCCCCGAACTCTGCTGGTGGAAAATGTCGTTAATCAGCCGTTTGCACTGTGCTTTAGTCTCCGGCGTAAGCCAGCCGTAATTTGCCGCCGTGTTGCCCGCAATACGGTTCAATAATTGTTCTATTCCGGTTAAATAAACAAACTCCAGCTGCGGATTAATTAAAATATTGATGAGCTTTAAGGTGCCCAATTCATCGTAAAAATGAACATCGTTCTCGCAAATAAAAAACACATCGCCCTGCTGGATAAAAATCGGCTTGCCATTAATCACATGCAGGCCGTGCCCTTCCTCAACAATCACCAGTTCCTGAAAGCTATGGCTATGCTCGCAGTTGTTGTCTTCCGGGTCGCTGGCATAAAGAGAAAGCTTGGTCTGCTCATCGGGAAAATACTTACTGACTTCTAACTTATTAATCATTACGTTCTCGCAAAACCCACCACTCTGGACTGTGGGAAAAATAAAACACTCCGGCCTAAATAACGATCCCGATTTTTCAAATTGTGACAACCAACCACTGCACCCCACTGAAAATGCCATTCACTAACAATTACTGGCAGCCTGAGAATAGATGAAAAACAGCGTTGCCCTCTAAACTCGGCTCATTGCTTCATCATTAAGGGCTCGGTATGTCACAGGCATTGCAGAAAAATGGTCATCTAAAGATGGTTCGTCATCCACCTATGTTGGCCAAAGCACAGGAACTCATTCCTGAACTCTATCACCATGATGTTCTCCCCCAGGCGATGATTAGCGCGCAGCCGGATGCGCAGCAAATTCACGGTTGGCGAGCGGATGTCGTGAACAGCACAGAAGATTTCTTCCAATACGATTTCGCGCAGGGCGAGCACGTCATTATTGATTTCGGCAAGCATTGCGTCGGTTACCTGGAGTTTACCTGCGAAGCGGTCGGCAGCCCGCCAGATGCTCCAGCGCATCTGCAATTTATCTTTGGTGAAACGCTCGCAGAAGTGGTTGAGCCTTTTTCTGAATATAACGGTTGGTTGAGCAGCAGCTGGCTCCAGCAACAGGACTGTTATCTGGATGAATTGCCAGGCCATACGCGACTTTCACGTCGTTACTGCTGCCGCTATCTGCGCATTAACGTTCTGGCGCTGTCACGCAAATTCCAGCTGCGTTTTACCTCTCTGAAGCTCGATACCGTCACTTCCGCGTCGCTTGCCACCCTACCCGCCTGCAAGACCGCGGATCTTCAGTTAAAACGCATTGATGAGGTGGCCGTTAACACCCTGAAAAACTGCATGCACGACGTGTTTGAAGACGGACCAAAACGCGACCGCCGCTTGTGGCTCGGTGATTTGCGCCTGCAAGCGCTGGTGAATGATGTCACGGTGCAAAATTACTCCCTGGTCAAACGCTGTCTTTATCTTTTCGCTGCCATGACGCGGGAAGATGGCATGGTGTCGGCGAATATTTTTGTTAAGCCGCAGGTCATTGCTGACGATACTTTCCTGTTCGATTACGCACTGTTTTTTGTCGATGTGCTGCAAGAGTACGTCGCGGTGACTGATGACAGCGAAACACTGGCGCAGCTTTGGCCGCTCGCCTGGCGGCAAATCGAACTGGCCATGGAGCGAGTCGCCGAAAACGGTATCGTACGTGACAGCAGCGACTGGTGGTCATTTATTGACTGGCACGAAGACCTCAACAAGCAAGCGGCGTCTCAGGGGGTGCTGATCTACTGCCTCAACAAAGCCTTAATGCTGGCGCGAACTTATGACAGCAGCAAAGTCACCTGGCTTGAAGCACAGATTACGACGCTGAAAAGTGCGGCACTGCGCGAACTTTGGGATCCACAAAGCGGCTTTTTTGTCAGTGGTGAATCGCGACAAATTTCCTGCGCTTCGCAGGTCTGGCTGGTGTTGGCAGATGTCGGTACGGCGGAAAGCCAACGCCAGTTGTTAGCCAATCTGTTAACTCATCCACCGGAAATTCAGATGAACACGCCCTACATGATGCATCATTATGTCGCGGCGTTGTTGCAGGTGAATGAGCGAGAGCAAGCCACCCACGAGATCAAACGCTACTGGGGGGCGATGGTGGAGCACGGAGCCGATACATTCTGGGAGCTTTTTGATCCACTACAGCCTGATTTTTCCCCTTATGGAAGCAAGCTCATCAACAGCTATTGCCACGCCTGGAGCTGCACTCCTTCGTGGTTCATTAGAAAGTACCTACTGTAAAACAACAACGTCGAGAACCTACTTATGTCTACCTCTACTGTATGGCGGCAACGCTTCGGCTACGGCATTGCGGACTTGTCCTGCAACCTCGTGTGGCAAATGATCTCGTTGTACCTGATGTACTTTTATACCGATGTGATGGGGCTACCCGCCTATTATGTTGGCCTGATGTTCCTTGTGGCACGTCTGGTGGATGGCGTCGCAGATGTGCTGATGGGGCTGGTGATCGATAACACCAGCACCCGTTGGGGCCGCTGCCGCCCTTACCTGCTGATTGGTGCGGTACCTTTCGGCTTGCTGTGTGTGCTGGCGTTTTACGTACCCGATTTTGGCACCACAGGCCGGCTGATTTACGCCTTCATCACCTACTTGTGCCTGTCGTTTCTCTATACCATCGTCAACATCCCGTTCTGCGCGATGCTGCCATTCCTGACCAGTGAATCCAAAGAGCGCACCACACTTTCAACGGTACGCATCTTGCTGGGCTCGCTAGGTTCGACGATTGTCGCCGTCGCCACATTGCCGCTGGTAAAAGCCCTGGGCCAGGGCAATCAGGAGCACGGTTTCTTATATACCGCGATGGTATTTGGCGTGATTGCGACCTTCTTTTTGCTGATTAGCTTTCGCAATGTCGAAGAGAAAATCAATATCACCTCAGAAAAGATGACCTTAAAACGTGCCTGGGTCAGCCTGCGCAATAACCCGCCGTGGTTTGTTTTTGCAGTGAATATCTTCCTGATGTGGGGAGCCTTTTTCTTCCAGACGGGTGCACTGGTGTACTTCTTTAATTACTACGTCGGCAATAGCGAATTAACCGCGCTGGTGGCTGGGATCTCAACTTTCGTACCATTATTGGGCACGCTGACGGTTCCGTTACTGGCAAAACGCATGAAAAAACGCCACGTCTATCTTATCGCCTCTGCGATCAATCTGGCGGGTATGGCAGTGATGATTTTCGCCGGTGTAAACGTGATGGCACTGGTCGCAGGGGCAGTTATTTTGTCACTCGGCGCCGGGCAACGTACCGCGATTTATTTCTCAATGCAGGCGGACCCTGTTGATTATGGCGTCTGGAAAACCGGAATTAATACCGCTGGAATTTTAACCTCCATTAATGGTTTCCTGGGCAAAGTGGCGATGGCCGGCGCGGGCGCTATTACCGGAATTATGCTCTCCGCCAGCGGTTATGTGGCTAATCACGCACAAAGTGTTGATGCTTTATTCGCGATCAAAGCCTGTTATCTCTATATTCCTGCGGCGTTAATTGTCGTCTCAATGTTCTGGATAGGTAAATTTTATCGCCTCGATGACCATTACGAACTAATCCGTGCCGATTTAGATTCTGGTATTAACGCAGCCAATTCAGACCCTGCTTTTAATTTAAATAAGAGT
>NZ_JAHWLU010000030.1:0-43823 GCF_022134725.1 Buttiauxella sp. S19-1 | reverse complement strand
ATTACGCTTTCCTCTTTCAGAGTCAAGCGTTTATTTTCGCTTTTCATCTGGCTGACGGGCCGGTTTGTAAGCCGTTGTGCCGTGTCAGTGGAGGCGCAGTATAGGGATTTTCTGGGAGCTGACAAGTATAAAATTCAAAAAACTTATCGTTAGCTCAACTTTTAATCATAACGCAATCGAGAGATACAATATCGCCTGGTTTTTACACAAAAACGAGCCCCGGAGGGCTCGTTTTATCTTTTTTGTGACTTACTGCACTGCCACAATATGATTGTCTTTTACTTCCAGATGAACTGCTTTCCCTGGAATCAGCTCACCTGAGAGGATTTGCTGAGCCAGCGGGTTCTCTATTTGCTGCTGGATAGCACGTTTCAATGGTCTTGCACCATATACCGGGTCGTAACCATTCTCGCTAAGCAGCTTCAACGCATCTTCAGAGATAGTGACTTCATAGCCACGCTCTTCAAGGCGTTTATACAAACGCTGCAACTGAATCTGCGCAATAGAAGCAATATGTTTCTCACCCAGCGGATGGAATACCACGACTTCATCTATACGGTTAACAAACTCTGGGCGGAAGTTCTGGCTGACAACACCAAGAATCAGATCCTTCATATGACCGTAGTCCAGCGCACCGAAGCGCTCCTGAATTAAGTCAGAGCCCAGGTTAGACGTCATAATTACAACCGTATTACGGAAGTCGACAGTTCTCCCCTGCCCGTCAGTCAAACGCCCGTCGTCCAGCACCTGCAATAAAATGTTGAACACATCCGGGTGTGCCTTCTCTACTTCATCCAAAAGAATGACAGAGTAAGGGCGACGACGAACCGCTTCAGTCAGGTAGCCACCTTCTTCATAACCGACGTAGCCTGGAGGTGCACCGACTAAACGAGATACGGAGTGTTTTTCCATAAACTCGGACATATCGATACGCACCATTGCGTCATCGCTATCAAACATAAAGTTTGCCAGCGTTTTGCACAGCTCAGTTTTACCCACGCCCGTTGGCCCAAGGAATAAGAACGAACCAATTGGGCGATTCGGGTCAGACAAACCGGCACGGCTACGGCGAATTGCGTTTGAAACGGCTTCAACAGCTTCATTCTGCCCGATAACACGGGTATGAAGTTGTTGTTCCATACGCAGCAGTTTCTCGCGTTCACCTTCAAGCATGCGAGCCACAGGAATCCCCGTCCAACGCGCCAGCACTTCCGCAATTTCTGCATCAGTAACTTTGTTACGCAGCAGACGCATGGTTTTCCCTTCACTCTGACTTGCCGCTGCAAGCTGTTTCTCAAGCTCCGGTATTTTCCCGTATTGCAGCTCAGACATTCGCGCCAGGTCGCCTGCACGGCGCGCCTGCTCAATGGCGATTTTTGCCTGCTCTAACTCAGCCTTAATCGTCTGCGTACCAGAAAGTGACGCTTTTTCAGCTTTCCACTCTTCTTCCAGCACTGAATATTCACGCTCTTTCTGCCCTAATTCGTCTTCAAGCATACTCAAACGTTTCTGGCTGGCTTCGTCAGACTCTTTCTTCAATGCCTGCTGTTCCAGTTTGAGCTGGATGATACGGCGGTCAAGACGGTCGAGCTCTTCTGGTTTCGAGTCAATCTGCATACGGATGCTGGAAGCCGCTTCGTCAATCAAGTCGATGGCTTTATCCGGCAACTGACGATCGGCAATGTAGCGATGCGACAGCATTGCCGCCGCCACAATAGCCGGGTCAGTAATCTGTACATGGTGATGCAGTTCGTAACGCTCTTTCAGCCCACGCAAAATAGCGATAGTGTCTTCGACAGAAGGCTCGGCAACGAACACTTTCTGGAAGCGACGCTCAAGCGCGGCATCCTTTTCTATATACTGGCGATATTCATCCAGCGTTGTCGCCCCGACGCAGTGCAGTTCACCTCGAGCCAAGGCTGGCTTGAGCATGTTACCCGCATCCATAGCGCCATCCGCTTTACCCGCGCCAACCATGGTGTGCAATTCATCGATAAACAGAATGACATTACCTTCCTGCTTAGAAAGATCATTCAGTACACCTTTAAGACGCTCTTCAAATTCACCACGATATTTCGCACCGGCTACCAGCGAACCCATATCCAGCGCTAATACCCGACGGCCTTTTAGCCCCTCAGGCACTTCACCATTAATGATACGCTGCGCCAAACCTTCAACAATGGCCGTTTTACCAACGCCTGGTTCACCAATAAGTACGGGATTGTTTTTGGTACGGCGCTGCAATACCTGAATAGTGCGACGAATTTCTTCATCACGACCGATAACGGGATCAAGCTTGCCCTGTTCCGCACGCTCGGTCAGATCGACAGTATATTTTTTCAATGCCTGACGTTGATCTTCGGCACCCTGGTCGTTCACGTTTTCGCCTCCACGCATTTGCTCAATTGCTGCTGTCACATTTGCCGTGGTAGCACCCGCTGATTTCAGTAAATCAGTTAATGTTCCGCGAGATTCAAGTGCTGCCAGAACAAATAACTCTGACGAAATGAAGTTGTCATTTCGTTTTTGCGCCAGTTTGTCACATAGATTCAATACACGAACTAAATCCTGCGAAGGCTGAACATCACCGCCCGTGCCTTCAACTTGTGGTAAACGGCTTAAAGCTTGCTCAATATCGGTACGCAACTTGCCAGCGTTGACGCCAGCTAAAGTCAGTAAAGGACGTACGGATCCACCTTCCTGATTGAGCAGTGCGCTCATCAAGTGAAGAGGTTCGATAAATTGGTTGTCGTGCCCGAGAGCTAAGGATTGGGCATCGGCGAGAGCAAGCTGGAATTTATTAGTAAGACGATCCAGACGCATAACTCCTCCCATATACAGGTCAAATTTGCTACTGGAGATTAAATGAGGTCATCCCTCAATTATTCAAGGTTAATGACCTGAAATATTTGAAGCGTTAATTACCCGCACTGGATCGTCTTGATTCAATAGGTTATATCAGCCAAATGAAACTTGCCATACGGCCTGTGGTTCTGTCGCGTCGATATGAGAAAAAATCACCCGCTTCGCTGTAGGTACAACGATCGCCGCCATAAACATGGTTAATGCCTACTGCAGACAAACGCTGACGAGCCAGGGTGTAGATGTCAGCAATGTATTTTTCCCCTGACGGGCGAAAAGCACTATCAGCATGAATGTCTTTAGCCATAAACGCTTCACGCACTTCAGGGCCAACTTCAAATGCATTAGGACCAATAGCCGGGCCAAGCCACGCCATAATGTTTTCTGGCGCATCTTTAAAACAAGCCACAGTTTCTTCAATAACGCCTTCGCACAAGCCACGCCATCCAGCATGAGCAGCCGCAACTTCGGTTCCAGCCTTATTACAGAATAGCACTGGCAGACAATCTGCTGTCATTACCGCACAAACCGTACCCGCTGTTGCGCTATAAGAAGCGTCTGCACGTTTTGACAAATAAGGTTCGCCAGTAAGTTTTAACACGTCTGTACCGTGCACTTGCTCTAGCCAAACCGGTTTTGAAGGCAAGCCGGCAGTGCTATAAAACATGCGACGGTTTTCTTCGACATCATCCAGGTTATCACCGCAGTGAGCCCCCAGATTAAGCGAGTCGTAAGGCGGTTGACTTACACCGCCAATACGTGTCGAACTGCACGCGGCAACCCCTTCAGGAAGCGGCCAATGCGGGACGATCAGTTTGCTCATAGCCAGTCCAGTTGATCCTTATGGATTTCCGTATCAGCACGCAGCGCTTCAATCAGCTCAACCATATCCTGAGGGATTGGCGCATGCCATTCCATCAACATACCGCTGATTGGATGATGAAGACGCAACATGGTTGCATGCAGAGCCTGGCGGTCAAACTTACGCAGCACGCTGACAAACTCTTCTGACGCACCTTTTGGTGGACGCGGGCGGCCACCGTACAGCTGATCGCCAACCAATGGATGAGTGATATGCGCCATGTGAACACGAATCTGGTGAGTACGGCCCGTTTCCAGACGCAGACGCAGACGCGTATGCACACGGAAATGTTCCATGATTCGATAATGCGTCACCGCAGGTTTCCCCATCGGATGCACAGCCATATGAGTACGCTTAGTCGAATGTCGACTGATAGGTTCTTCAACCGTGCCACCTGCCGTCATATGACCAATGGCAACCGCTTCATATTCACGCGTGATTTCACGTAATTGCAAAGCCTCAACCAGGTGAGTTTGCGCAGGAACGGTTTTCGCCACGACCATCAAACCCGTCGTGTCTTTATCCAGACGATGCACAATGCCCGCACGTGGAACATCAACAATCGGCGGATAGTAATGCAGAAGCGCATTCAGTACGGTCCCGTCAGGATTACCCGCACCAGGATGCACAACGAAATCACGCGGCTTGTTAATCACCAAAATATCGTCATCTTCATAAACGATATTGAGCGGGATATCTTGTGGTTCCCAGCGCACATCCTCTTCGATTTCAGCATTGATAGTGACAGCTTCGCCACCCAATACTTTTTCTTTCGGTTTGTCGCTAATATTGCCATTGACCAGCACGCGCCGGTCAAGAATCCATTCTTTTATACGCGAACGTGAATAATCAGGGAACAATTCGGCCAAAGCTTGATCTAAGCGTTGACCGAGTTGCGATTCGGATACTGTTGCGTTGAGTTGTACTAGTTGTGCCATAGACAGCTTCTTCGTTAACGTTGGGTTTTACGGCAATGCCGTTTAATATAGTGTGCTATTGTAGCTGGTCTTTATCGGGAGCTGGTATTGAGAGCCTCCCGGATAACATTCTGAGGAAAGTCAAAACGTCATGACGCGTATGAAATATCTGGTGGCAGCAGCCACGTTGAGCCTGGCTTTGGCTGGTTGCTCCAGTTCCAAGGATGAGGTTCCTGATAGTCCACCTTCCGAGATTTATGCGACTGCCCAACAAAAGTTGCAGGACGGTAACTTTAAAGCGGCGATAACGCAACTGGAAGCGCTGGATAACCGTTATCCGTTCGGGCCATACTCGCAGCAAGTGCAGTTAGATCTTATTTACGCTTACTACAAGAATGCTGACTTGCCACTGGCTCAGGCAGCTATTGACCGCTTTATGCGCCTAAATCCTACCCATCCAAACATCGACTACGTACTTTACATGCGCGGTCTGACGGACATGGCACTGGATGATAGCGCATTACAAGGGTTCTTTGGCGTAGATCGTTCAGACCGAGATCCTGCACACGCGCGTGATGCTTTCAAAGATTTCTCTAAGCTGGTTCGAGGTTACCCGAACAGCCAGTATGTCACCGATGCCAGCAAGCGCCTGGTGTTCCTGAAAGATCGTTTAGCGAAATATGAGCTTTCCGTCGCGCAATACTACACTAAACGCGGCGCGTGGGTTGCAGTAGTTAACCGTGTTGAAGGAATGCTGCGTGATTTCCCTGATACCCAGGCTACACGTGATGGTCTGAAGTTGATGGAAAATGCCTACCGTGAAATGCAAATGCCGGCTCAAGCCGAAAAAGTTGCAAAAATTATCGCGGCCAACGGCAATACCAACTGATTACCCGAGATGAAAAACAAAATGGCAGCCAACTGGCTGCCATTTTTATTGCCTGAAAACACAAAACTGAAACGGTTTAGCGTCAGGTCATCCAATCAAATATGGACGCTATTCTTAAGTTCCACAAGCTTTAAAAACAGAGATCCTGTCCTGCCTCACAAAAAGGGTTTACTGACAAAAAGTGACAAAATAGTGTGATTCACATCACACATTTTGACATTCAGAAAGGTATGCTGGAGTTACCAAGACGGGAAAGACAAGAGGTAACTTTATGACAATGAACATTACCAGCAAGCAAATGGAAATCACCCCAGCTATTCGTCAGCACGTCGCAGACCGTCTCACTAAACTGGACAAGTGGCAAACTCATCTAATTAACCCACACATTGTTTTGTCCAAAGAACCGAAAGGTTTCGTGGCTGATGCCACCATTAATACGCCAAACGGCCAGCTCGTAGCGAGCGCCAAACACGATGATATGTATACGGCTATCAACGATTTGATTAACAAACTGGAGCGGCAGTTGAATAAAGTGCAACACAAAGGTGAAGCGCGTCGCACAGCAGGCTCAGTGAAAGACGTTGCTATCGCGGAAATTGAAGAAGAGTAAATTTTAGCTTTATCAATCACACCAACGCGCCTCCGGGCGCGTTTTTTATTGACAGAGCGAAAACAGAGCGAGTACCTTACTTGTCTGACTTATCAGGAACCAACCATGAAATTAATTCCGTTTTTCTTCGCATTCTTTTTTACCTTCCCCTGAATGGGAGGCAATTCGTCGTGTGATAAAGAATGCGAAGACGAACAAACAGGCCTCCCCAAGCGGGAGGCCTTTTTTATGGACTTCGAAAAGGTAGCGTTATGAGTGAGACAAACCCGTTGCTGGCACTGCGCGATAAAATCAGCGCCCTGGATGTAAAATTGCTGGCATTGCTGGCAGAGCGTCGCTTGCTGGCTGTTGAAGTCGGAAAAGCCAAGCTCGCGACTCACCGCCCGGTTCGAGATATCGACCGCGAGCGTGATTTGCTGGAGCGTCTGATTACTTTGGGTAAAACACATAATCTGGACGCCCATTACATTACGCGCTTGTTCCAACTCATCATTGAAGATTCAGTTCTGACGCAGCAAACACTTTTACAGCAGCATCTTAATAAAACCAATCCGCAGTCAGCGAGAATCGCGTTTTTAGGCCCGAAGGGTTCGTACTCACACCTGGCTGCACGTCAGTATGCTGCTCGCCACTTTGAGCAATTCATTGAAAGTGGCTGTGCCAAATTCCAGGATATCTTTAACCAGGTTGAAACGGGCCAGGCTGACTACGCCGTAGTTCCGCTTGAAAACACCAGTTCCGGTGCGATAAACGATGTCTACGATTTGTTGCAGCATACGAGCTTGTCCATCGTTGCCGAAATGACCGTACCAATCGATCACTGTGTGTTGGTCAAGGGTACAACAACTTTAGACTCTATCCATACCGTATACAGCCATCCACAGCCTTTCCAGCAATGCAGCCAATTCATTAACCGGTATCCAAACTGGAAAATCGAATATTGCGAAAGTACCTCGGCGGCAATGGAAAAAGTGGCGCAGGCAAACTCACCGCATGTCGCGGCGCTGGGTAGCGAGGCTGGTGGGGCGTTATATGGTTTGCAAGTTCTGGAACGTAATCTGGCAAACCAGACGCAAAACATCACCCGTTTCATCGTTCTCGCTCGCAAATCGGTCGAAGTCACCGACCAGGTCCCAGCCAAAACAACACTACTCATGGCGACAGGTCAGCAAGCCGGTGCGTTGGTTGAAGCCCTTCTGGTGTTGCGTAATCACAATTTGATCATGACAAAACTGGAGTCTCGACCAATTAACGGCAACCCGTGGGAAGAGATGTTTTATCTGGATGTTCAGGCAAACCTGAACGATGAAGCAATGCGCAAAGCACTTCGCGAACTCGGTGAAATTACCCGTTCTATGAAAGTGCTTGGCTGTTATCCAAGTGAGAATGTAGTGCCTGTTGATCCGGCTTAAAATTGGCAGTAAGCCAGCTCGAAGCTGGCTTACTCATTCACTTTAAATTTCAGTTTCGGCATTCCTGCAACGGCGACTTTAAGCGTAAAAATCGCGCCTGACAGTGGCCTTTCTGCAACTTCGACGTTATCCATATTTTCTCGCGTCGTCGTGATGAACAACGTTTTCATATCATCGCCACCGAAGCACACCATCGTTGGACAGCGCACCGGCAATTGATATTCTTCCAGCACATCGCCATCAGGCGATAATCGCGCGATACGGTAGCCATCAAACAATGCCGTCCAGTAGCAACCTTCTTCGTCAATCGCCGCACCATCAGGTATTCCCAGCCCCGGTTCAAAGCGTTTAAACACTTCACGCTTGCCAGGCTCACCTTGCTTGTCTAACGGAGTTCGGTAAATCACACGGTTCGGCGTGTCTGATGTAAACATCCATTTTTTATCTGCACTAAACGCCAGACCATTGGCACCATGGATATCATGCTGAATGACATGCGGTGTCAGGTCGTTATCCACGCGGCACAGCAAGGCTCCGTTGTAATCACCAGGCCCCCAAAATGTTCCAGCATAAAAACGCCCATCCCTGTCAGTTCCACCATCATTAAAACGAGCTAATGTCGGGTTATTGGGGTTATCACAGACTTTGCGAGTAATAAGCCCGGTGCGATTGGTCAGATAAATTCCACTTCGCAGCGCGACAATAAAACCACCCGTTTCGCACAATGCAAAACAGCCAACCTCTTCGGAAAACTGAATCACATCATGCTTTTTGCTGGCGATGTTATAGCGATGAATTTCGTTTTCGAGAATATCCGTCCAGTAAAGGCAATTTTCTTGAGCATTCCAGGTTGGGCATTCAGGTAAGTGACCGGTGTAATTGAACAGAACTTGCGGCTGAGCCATTTTTCTATCCTTAATTGCCAATAAAAAAAGCCATTAGGTTTCCCTGATGGCTTTAGATTATAAGACTATTTCACGACTACGGTCGGCTATCATTCGCCTGGCGTAACAAAGTTCGGCTTTCACTCTGGAAGCGCTGCGCGTAGTCGCCGAACCAGTGTTCAACTTTACGGAAGCTATCGATGAACGCTTGCTTATCACCATGTTCAAGCAGGCCAATAGCCTCCCCAAACCTTTTGTAATAACGCTTAATCAGCTCCAGATTGCTTTCTGACGACATAATAATATCAGCGTAAAGTTGCGGATCTTGTGCAAACAAGCGACCTACCATCGCCAACTCCAGGCGATAAATCGGTGATGAAAGCGCGAGTAGCTGCTCTAACTGAACATTTTCCTCTGCCAGATGCAGACCATATGCAAAGGTTGCAAAGTGGCGCAGCGCCTGAATAAACGCCATGTTCTGATCGTGTTCAACGGCTGTAGAACGGTGCAAACGCGCGCCCCAAACCTGAATTTGCTCAAGGAACCACTGATACGCTTCTGGCTGGCGACCGTCGCAATACACCACGACCTGCTTCGCAAGGCTTCCACTATCTGGCCCAAACATTGGATGCAAGCCAAGAACCGGCCCCTGGTGAGCTGCCAACATAGCTTGTAGAGGGCCATTCTTCACCGACGCCAGATCAACCAGAATACAGTCATCAGGTAAGCGCGGTAACTGAGCGATTACTTGTTCAGTGATGTGAATCGGCACGCTAACAATGACCATGCCAGCATCAGCCATCAATTCTGCTGCGTTAGCCCAGTCTTCTTTTTCAAGAATACGCACCTGATAACCAGACAGTGTGAGCATCTTTTCAAACAAGCGCCCCATTTGGCCACCGCCACCGACGATAACTACCGGGCGAAGTGCAGGAAACAGGGTTTTAAAGCCTTTGTCATTCTCGCTTGAGTATGACTCACGCATAACCCGACGCAGTACGTCTTCAATCAGATCCGGTGGAACGCCCAGCGTTTCGGCTTCTTTGCGACGTGAAGCCAACATTGCTGCTTCACGTTCCGGGACATAAATCGGTAAACCATACTGGCTTTTGACTTCGCCAACTTCCGCTACCAGTTCAAGGCGGCGTGCCAGTAGCCCCAGCAACGCCTTATCCACTTCGTCAATTTGATCGCGCAACGCGGTCAATTCAGCCACCATAGTAAAACCTCTTATGCCTTACGCGCCGCAAGCGTACCGTTCAGATCTTGATGAATCTCACGCAGTAAAGTCTCGGTAGTTTCCCAGTCGATGCAAGCATCGGTGACAGAAACGCCGTACTTCATTTCACTGCGTGGCTGCTCTGAAGATTGATTACCTTCGTGGATATTACTTTCAATCATCAGGCCAATAATCGAACGATTACCATCTTTAATTTGGGCGACGGCTGATTCAGCCACGCCCGGCTGACGGCGGTAGTCTTTATTTGAGTTGCCATGGCTGCAATCTATCATCAAGGCTGGGCGGAGTCCTGCCTGTTCCATCTCTTTTTCACACTGCGCAACGTCTGCCGGGCTGTAGTTTGGTGCTTTTCCGCCACGTAAAATCACATGACCATCTGGGTTACCCTGAGTTTGCAGCAAGCAGACCTGGCCTGCCTGGTTGATACCAACGAAACGATGCGGCATAGATGCGGCACGCATCGCATTAATCGCCGTACCCAGGCTGCCATCAGTACCATTTTTAAAACCAACTGGCATAGACAAACCAGATGCCATTTCACGGTGGGTCTGGGATTCAGTAGTACGGGCACCAATTGCGGACCAGCTAAACAGATCACCCAGGTATTGTGGGCTATTCGGATCAAGCGCTTCCGTCGCCAGCGGCAGACCCATGCTGACCAATTCAACCAGCAAATGACGAGCAATTTTCAAACCAGCTTCAACATCAAACGAGCCATCCATGTGTGGATCGTTGATTAGCCCTTTCCAGCCAACGGTGGTACGTGGCTTTTCAAAATAGACGCGCATCACGAGGTACAGACTATCGCTAACTTGTTCAGACAAAATTTTAAAACGACGAGCATATTCAATCGCGGTATCAGGGTCGTGGATCGAGCAAGGTCCACAGACTACCAACAGACGAGGATCGCGCCCTGCGATAATGTCGGAAATCGTCTGACGGGAGTGTTCGATCTGCGCTTCTTGAGAGGCAGTAAGCGGGAATTCCGCTTTCAGTTGATCCGGAGTGATTAATACCTGTTCGTCAGAAATATGAACGTTGTTCAGCGCGTCTTTTTGCATGATGGCTTTCCTGTTAGCTCGTTTGCGATAGTCGTTTCCTCAGTGAGGATGGCACTACCTTACCAGCTTTAGTAAAGATTGCAATCCAAAATACGTAAACAATACATTACACCAATCAAATAATTGCCGCTTAAAGCACACTTAACATCACTTATTGTAAACTAAATTATACACGACTGCATAAGCACGCTATTTATCTGCTCAAGCATGCAGTCTGTGAAAATAGCGTAATGCAAAGCCATAAGCGCTCTATGCTCAGTTAATACAGTTTGAAATGGATATCCTCACTATGCGCTGTTTAGCCTTGATTCCAATCTTATTGCTGTCTGCTTGTTATGTTGACCCATACACCCATGCCCCAACTCCGGCCCCCACCGACTGGTATCAGGCTGGCTGGGATGATGCGATGTCTGGACAACCCATAAGAAGTAATCCCGTCATTGCGCATTTGCATAACGATGAAAATGTCGATCGAGAAGAATGGTTAAAAGGATATGCAGATGGCCAGCAACGGATTTGTGATCCCAATTTCTTAACCGTTCAGGGGCAAAATGGGAAATCATTTCCTGCCAGTTGTGAAACCTTACCTGATGTTACGGAGCGTCGCGCGGTATGGGAAAAGGCCAGCCGAGAAGGATTGCAGCAATCGCTCATGCGTTAAATAAAAAAGGGCTGCCAGATGGCAGCCCTTGATATGGATGTCGCGTTAGCGAAATCTTACTTGGTAAGACGCTCTTTGATACGAGCAGATTTACCAGTACGCTCACGCAGGTAGTACAGTTTAGCTTTACGAACGGCACCACGACGTTTAACAGTAATGCTGTCGATTACTGGGGAGTGAGTCTGGAATACACGCTCAACACCTTCGCCGTTGGAAATTTTACGAACAGTGAATGCAGAGTGCAGACCGCGGTTACGGATAGCGATAACCACGCCCTCAAATGCCTGCAGACGTTTTTTAGAACCTTCAACGACCCATACTTTCACTTCCACGGAATCACCCGGACGGAATGAAGGTACATCCTGTTTCATCTGTTCTTGTTCAATTTGCTTAATAATGTTGCTCATAATTTTGTCTCTTATCCTGGGTAAACTGATAATCGGGGGCTTACGCCATCCCATCATGTTTATGTTGCTGTATTTGCGTGTTCACGTTGGAACTCCGCCAGCAACCTTGCTTGCTCTTCAGTCAGAGCCAGGTTTTCCAGAAGTTCAGGTCTTCTAAGCCAGGTACGGCCCAGCGACTGCTTCAGGCGCCACCGGCGAATCTGCGCATGGTTTCCCGACAGCAAAACTGGCGGAACCTCCATGCCTTCTAACACTTCAGGACGGGTATAGTGTGGGCAGTCCAACAATCCATCGACAAACGAATCTTCGATTGCAGATGACTGATGCCCCAGAACTCCCGGAATAAACCGTGAAACTGAGTCAATCAGCACCATTGCTGGTAATTCACCACCGCTGAGAACGTAATCGCCGATTGACCATTCTTCATCAATTTCGGTTTGGATAACGCGCTCATCTATCCCTTCGTACCGACCACAAACCAGAATTAACTTCTCATTTGTTGCCAGTTCGCTGACGCCTTCTTGATCAAGCTTGCGTCCCTGAGGTGAAAGATAGATAACCTTAGCACCTTCCCCCGCCGCTGCTTTCGCTGCGTGGATGGCTTCCCGCAAAGGATTTACCATCATGAGCATACCCGGTCCGCCGCCGTAAGGACGATCGTCCACGGTACGGTGTCGGTCATAAGTGAAGTCACGCGGACTCCAGCTCTGGATGCTCAGCAGGCCATTTTTTACTGCCCGGCCAGTTACCCCGAAGTCGGTAATTGCACGGAACATCTCTGGAAACAGGCTAACTACACCAATAAACACAAGCCAATCCCCATTACGCCGTCTTTTACCGTTAATCCGGAGGTTTTAAAAACCAGGATCCCAATCTACTTCAATGGTTTGAGTAGCGAGATCGACTTTCTTGATAACCTGCCCATCGAGGAACGGAACCAGCCGCTCCTTGATGCCGAACGCATCTTTCAGGTTTGCCTTAATGACCAGAACGTCATTTGAGCCGGTTTCCATCATGTCGATGACTTTACCGAGCTGATATCCTTCAGTAGTGACAACCTGGCAACCCATAAGGTCTTTCCAGTAGTAGTCACCCTCTTCGAGATGAGGCAATTGCGTTGAATCGACGACAATTTCGCAATTGGTCAGAAGATTCGCTGCATCCCGATCGTCAATACCTTTCAGCTTGATGACCAGATCCTGATTGTGGTGCTTCCAGCTTTCCAGCTGTACTTGCTGCCACTGACCCGCCTTCTGGATAAACCAGGGCTGATAGTCAAAAATGCTATCGGCGTCTTCGGTGGAGGAAAACACTCTGAGCCAACCACGGATCCCATAGCAGGAGCCCATTTTGCCCAATACTATTGGGTTAACAGGAGCCTTTGCAGCGATTTGATTGCTCATCATGACCACCGTGACAGATTAAGCTGCTTTTTTTGCTGCTTTGATCAGCGCAGATACGCGATCAGAAACGGTTGCGCCTTGGCCAACCCAATGCTCGATGCGATCCAGATCCAGGCGAGTTGCCTCGTCTTTTTCACCAGCGATAGGGTTGAAGAAACCAACGCGCTCAATGAAGCGACCGTTACGTGCATTACGGCTGTCAGTAACAACAACCTGGTAGAACGGACGCTTTTTAGCGCCGTGACGTGCTAAACGAATAGTTACCATAACATCCTCTTTAGTGAATAAAACACCAGGCCCCATCGAGGGATGGAGCCTGGTGTCATATTAAAAGCCCGAAAATTGTACTCATTCCTGAGCGGAAATCAATTTTTGTTTTACAAGCAAAACAAAAATTACAGAAATTAACGGCCTGGGAAACCTGGCGGCATCATACCTTTCATGCCGCGCATCATTTTCGCCATTCCGCCTTTCTTCATCTTTTTCATCATGCGCTGCATGTCGTCGAACTGCTTAAGCAGACGGTTGACGTCCTGCACCTGCATACCCGCACCCATCGCGATACGACGTTTACGTGAACCTTTGATAATCTCTGGCTGCGCGCGCTCTTTGAGCGTCATGGAATTAATAATGGCTTCCATACGCACCAGGACTTTGTCATCCATTTGCGACTTAACGTTATCTGGCAATTGCCCCATACCCGGCAATTTGCTCATCATGCTCGCCATGCCGCCCATGTTTTTCATTTGCTTAAGCTGGTCAAGGAAATCGTTGAGATCAAACCCATCGCCTTTCTTCAGCTTGTTAGCCAGCTTCTCTGCCTGAGCACGGTCAACTTTGCTCTCAATATCTTCGATAAGTGAGAGAACATCGCCCATCCCCAGAATACGCGAAGCAATACGATCCGGGTGGAACGGCTCCAGCGCTTCAGTCTTTTCACCGACACCGAGGAATTTAATCGGCTTGCCAGTGATATGACGAATAGAAAGCGCTGCACCACCACGCGCATCACCGTCGACTTTCGTCAGCACGACGCCCGTCAGTGGTAATGCTTCGTTGAAAGCTTTTGCGGTATTCGCCGCATCCTGGCCCGTCATGGCGTCAACAACAAACAGCGTTTCAACTGGGTTAATCGCAGCATGAACCTGCTTGATTTCGTCCATCATTGCTTCGTCAACGTGCAAACGACCGGCGGTATCCACCAGCAGCACGTCAAAGAATTTCAGCTTCGCTTCTTTCAGCGCCGCAGTAACGATATCGACCGGCTTTTGACCCACATCAGACGGGAAGAAATCGACACCGACTTGTTCAGCCAGCGTTTCCAACTGTTTGATCGCCGCCGGGCGATAAACGTCGGCAGACACCACCAGCACTTTCTTCTTGTGCTTCTCACGCAGGAACTTACCTAATTTACCTACGCTTGTGGTTTTACCCGCACCTTGCAAACCTGCCATCAGCACAACGGCTGGCGGCTGTGCAGCAAGATTCAGGCTGGCATTCTCTTCGCCCATCGCAGCAACCAATTCGGCGCGAACGATTTTGACAAACTCCTGGCCTGGGGTCAGACTTTTGTTAACTTCATGACCAACCGCTTTTTCTTTTACGCGGCTGATAAAGTCACGCACCACCGGCAGCGCAACGTCCGCTTCCAGCAATGCCATGCGCACTTCGCGCAATGTTTCTTTCACATTCTCTTCAGTCAGCCGCCCGCGGCCGCTGATATTGCGCAGTGTGCGCGACAGACGGTCAGTTAAATTATCAAACATTGTCTTTTGCCTAACGTGGTAACTTAGGGCCGCAGCTTGCGACACAAAACAGAATTTAGCGGATTATACCCTAAATCGTTCAAGTTGTGGGTAGGCGGCAAGGGAGCTTATCCTCAGGAGCTTACTAAAGTAAGTGACTGGGGTAAGTGAGTGCAGCCAACCCCCCCATAACTTGAAGTATGACGGGTATATAACATGAAGCCGCCTTCGGTGTGATGTAACGGTTAGAGTTGGAGCAGGCGGCAGGTAACGTTATACTGTTTTTTTTCATCTCTGGCTAATTGACCGACACTTTATATGCCTGTTTTCGCAATCCTTGCGCTTGTAGCCTATTCCAGCAGCCTCGCGCTGATCATCCCAAGCCTGCTGACAAAAAACAGCGGATGGCGCCGTTTCGCTATTATATCGGCCATTATCGCGCTTGTATGCCACGGTCTGGCGCTTGAAGCTCGTATTTTTGCCGCCGACGGCGGTCAAAACCTGAGCCTGCTCAACGTCGGCTCATTAGTCAGTTTGATGATCTGCACCGTGATGACGATTGTGGCATCGCGAAATCGCGGCTGGCTGCTGTTACCGATTGTTTACGCTTTCGCCTTAATCAATCTGGCGCTGGCAACCTTTATGCCCAACGAGTTCATCACGCATCTGGAAACAACTCCGGGGATGATGGTGCATATCGGTTTGTCGCTCTTTGCCTATGCCACGCTGATTATTGCCGCACTTTACGCGCTGCAACTGGCCTGGATTGACTATCAGCTCAAAAATAAAAAACTCGCCTTCCGTGCTGAAATGCCGCCGTTGATGAGCATTGAGCGCAAAATGTTTCACATCACTCAAGTCGGCGTAGTACTGCTGACGTTAACCCTTTGCACCGGCCTGTTTTATCTGAAAAATCTTTTCAGCCTGGAAAATGTCGACAAAGCGGTCTTGTCGATTCTCGCATGGTTTGTCTACATCGTTTTACTGTGGGGACACTATCATGAGGGGTGGCGCGGCCGCCGTGTGGTGTGGTTTAACGTCGCGGGTGCAGCGATTCTGACCCTCGCCTATTTTGGTAGCCGCGTCCTGCAACAATTCGTCGGCTAATGTTGTCTTTATAAAGGAAATCCTTTTGGAACAGATCTCAACGACTACGTTGATTGTCACATTGATCATCATGGTAGTCGTTTCAGCGTACTTCTCCGGCTCTGAAACCGGCATGATGACGCTTAACCGTTACAAGCTGCGCCACCTCGCCAAACAGGGCAACCGCGCCGCTAAACGGGTCGAAAAACTGCTTCGCAAACCAGACCGCCTGATAAGTCTGGTCCTCATCGGTAATAACCTGGTCAATATTCTGGCCTCAGCCATCGGCACCATCGTCGGCATGCGTTTGTACGGTGATGCGGGTGTTGCCATCGCCACCGGTATCCTCACTTTCGTGGTACTGGTGTTCGCTGAAGTGCTGCCAAAAACCATTGCCGCGCTGTATCCGGAAAAGGTTGCCTTCCCGAGCAGCTTCCTGCTCGGCCCGTTGCAAATACTGATGATGCCCCTGGTGTGGTTACTGAACATCATCACGCGTATGTTGATGCGTCTGATGGGTATCAAAAACGTCAGCACCGTGAGTAGCGCGTTAAACAAAGACGAATTGCGTACCCTGGTGCATGAGTCACACACGAAAATTTCCCGCCGCAACCAGGATATGTTGCTCTCGGTTCTGGATCTCGAAAAAATGAGCGTCGACGACATCATGGTGCCGAGAAATGAAATCGTCGGTATCGATATCAATGACGACTGGAAATCTATCGTCCGCCAACTCACCCACTCGCCGCATGGCCGCATTGTGTTGTATCGCGATACTCTGGACAATGCCATGAGTATGCTGCGCGTGCGTGAAGCCTATCGCTTGATGACCGAAAAGCAAGAGTTCACCAAAGAAACGCTGCTTCGTGCCGCTGATGAAATTTACTTCGTGCCGGAAGGAACGCCGCTTAGCGTTCAACTGGTAAAATTCCAGCGTAACAAGAAGAAAGTCGGCCTGGTCGTAGATGAATACGGTGATATTCAAGGGCTGGTAACGGTGGAAGATATTCTTGAAGAGATTGTCGGTGACTTCACGACATCGATGTCTCCAACACTGGCTGAAGAAGTGATGCCACAAAACGATGGCTCAGTGATTATTGAAGGCAGCGCCAACGTGCGCGAAATCAACAAAGCTTTCAACTGGACATTGCCAGAAGACGAAGCCCGTACCGTAAACGGTATGCTGCTTGAAGAACTGCAAGAGATCCCAGCTATCGATACGCGAGTGCGTCTAAGCCACTACGACATTGATATTCTCGATGTACAAGACAACATGATTAAGCAAGTGCGCGTCACCCCTGTCACTCCGCTTCGCGAGAGTGTTCAAGAGTAAATCGCCTTTCTAGCAGGCACAAAAAAGCCAGCCGCAAAGGCTGGCTTTTTATTTCAAGCGATTAAAACAAATTACGCTTTTGCTTTAGCCACAGAAACCATCGCTGCACGCAGTGTGCGACCATTCAGGGTGTAACCCTTTTGCATCACCATCAGCACGTGGTTTGGCGCCACATCTTCAGACTCAACCATGGCAATGGCCTGGTGCACATCCGGGTTGAACGGCACGTTAGTTTCGCCAACCACTTCCACACCAAATTTACGCACCACATCCAGCATCGATTTCTGAGTTAATTCGATGCCTTCAATCATGGCGGCTAAATCGGTGTTGGACTTGTCTACCACTTCCAAAGCACGGTCAAGGCTGTCGATAACCGGCAGCAGCTCGTTGACAAATTTGTCCAGAGCAAACTTGTGCGCTTTCTCAATATCAAGCTCAGTACGGCGACGGAGGTTTTCCATATCCGCTTTATTGCGTAACGCCAGTTCACGCTCGCGCTGCTGAATTTCTTCCAGTTGCGCAGTCAAATCGGCAATTTTTTCATCGCGCGGATCAACCACTTCGGCACCCTCTACGGCCTCGACTTCTTCGTGGCTTTCCATTGCAATTTCGTCCGAGACTTGCTCGTCTGGTGTTTTCTGATCTTTACTACTCATGAATTTCTCCGCGTTTTTAGCATTCATCTCGCTGGTTCGCTTATTATGGGGATCAGTTTCCGGGATTCAAGGGAACGTGACATATTGTCATAAACGACTGCATCACTGCGCATAAGGACCATCAGCATAATGAACAAACATTTCAACTGCATTGGTATCGTCGGGCACCCACGTCACCCTACAGCCCTAACCACGCATGAAATGCTGTATCGCTGGCTCTGCACCAAAGGCTACGACGTTATTGTCGAGCAGCAAATTGCCCAAGAACTTAACCTCAAAAACGTAAAAACCGGTACCCTGGCGGAAATAGGCCAACAGGCCGATCTCGCGGTGGTGGTCGGTGGTGACGGCAATATGCTAGGCGCTGCCCGCGTTCTTGCTCGTTATGATATCAAAGTCATCGGCATCAACCGCGGTAATCTCGGTTTTCTTACCGACCTTGACCCAGACAACGCGCAGCAACAACTCGCCGATGTGCTCGAAGGGCACTACATTGCCGAGCGCCGTTTCTTGCTCGAAGCCCAGGTTTGCCAGCAAGATACGCCGACTCGCCTGAGTACCGCGATTAACGAGGTGGTGCTGCACCCCGGCAAAGTCGCGCACATGATTGAATTCGAAGTCTATATCGATGAAATTTTTGCGTTCTCGCAACGTTCCGATGGGCTGATTATTTCAACACCAACGGGTTCTACCGCCTATTCCCTCTCGGCTGGCGGCCCCATTCTTACCCCATCGCTTGATGCCATTACGCTGGTGCCAATGTTCCCGCACACGCTTTCTGCACGCCCATTGGTCATCAACAGCAGCAGCACAATACGCCTGCGTTTTTCACATATGCGTAGCGACCTGGAAATCAGTTGTGATAGCCAAATAGCGCTACCTATTCAGGAAGGCGAAGACGTGCTGATCCGCCGTTGTGACTATCATCTCAATCTCATTCACCCCAAAGATTACAGCTATTTCAATACATTGAGCTCTAAACTCGGCTGGTCGAAAAAATTGTTCTAAAAAGTGCCCCAGGCTCTTTACTGTATATAAAACCAGTTTATACTGTATGAAAACACAGTCATGTCTTTTCATACAGGAAAGCAATTATGCTGGCACAACTCACCATCAGTAACTTCGCTATCGTTCGTGAACTGGAAATTGATTTTCACCACGGTATGACCGCCATTACCGGTGAGACAGGGGCCGGTAAATCTATCGCGATTGATGCCTTAGGTCTGTGTCTCGGTGGCCGTGCTGAAGCCGACATGGTGCGTCAGGGTGCCAGCCGGGCTGACCTCTGCGCCCGCTTCTCCCTGAAAGACACGCCTGCCGCCCTGCGCTGGCTGGAAGAAAATCAACTTGATGACGGACGTGAATGTTTACTGCGTCGCGTCATTAGCAGCGATGGCCGTTCACGAGGCTTCATCAACGGCACGGCGGTTCCTCTTTCTCAGTTGCGTGACCTCGGCCAGATGCTGATTCAAATTCACGGCCAGCATGCCCACCAGCTTTTGTTAAAACCAGAACATCAAAAATACCTGCTTGACGGTTATGCGGGTGAATCTGCACTTCTCGCCAAAATGGCAACAAGCTACCGCGAATGGCATCAAAGCTGCCGAACTCTTGCGCAGCATCAGCAACAGGCTCAAGAACGTGCCGCGCGTACTGAATTGCTTCAGTACCAACTGAAAGAGCTCAATGAATTTTCTCCAATTGCGGGCGAGTTTGAACAAATTGATGAAGAGTACAAACGGCTGGCAAACAGCGGGCAACTGATCTCTGTTAGCCAGCAAGCACTGGCGATCCTCGCGGATGGTGAAGACAACAACCTGCAAAGCCAGCTGTATAGCGCACGTCATTTAATGGAAGAACTGGCCGGGATGGATAGCAAACTGTCTGGTGTGTTAACGATGCTGGAAGAGGCAACTATTCAAGTTTCTGAAGCCAGCGATGAACTGCGCCATTATTGCGACCGTCTGGATCTTGACCCTAACCGTTTGTATGAACTGGAACAACGTATCTCCAGGCAAATATCACTGGCGCGTAAACATCATATTTCGCCGGAAGAACTGCCATTGTTCCATCAACAGCTGCTCGAAGAGCTGCAACAGCTTGATGAGCAGGCCAGCTCCCAGGATGAACTGATGCAGGCAGTGGCTGTCCATCACCAGCAAGCGCTGAACATTGCGCAAGAATTGCATCAGCGTCGTGCACATTATGCGGCGGAACTTTGCGAGTTGATTACCGCAAGCATGCATTCGTTATCAATGCCTCACGGCAAGCTAGCTATTGACGTCGAATTTAATGAAAACCATCTGACCGCTGAAGGTGCAGACCGTATTGATTTCCGCGTCAGTACCAACCCAGGCCAACCCTTGCAGCCGCTGGCAAAAGTGGCCTCCGGCGGCGAGCTTTCACGTATTGCACTGGCGATTCAGGTCATCACCGCACGTAAAATGGAAACCCCGGCTCTCATCTTCGATGAAGTGGATGTCGGGATCAGCGGCCCAACAGCGGCGGTGGTCGGCAAATTATTACGTCAGTTAGGCGAGTCCACTCAGGTTATGTGTGTCACGCACCTGCCACAGGTCGCAGGTTGTGGGCATCATCACTTCTTTGTCAGCAAAGAAACCGATGGCGAAATGACAGAAACACATATGCAACCGCTGGATAAACGCTCACGCCTGCAAGAATTGGCTCGTTTGCTTGGTGGCAGCGAAGTCACACGCAACACATTAGCCAACGCAAAAGAGTTGCTGGCGGCTTAACGGCAACGATTTGATATACACAACCCGGTAGTTGTTGTGCGTGCTGTTCAAAAAACAACCACTCAGCTAGCATATTGTTAATTGAACAGGTTTTAAGCCAACTTTTTTGCTGTACCAGGGTCAGAGTTAAGCGCCTTAATGTTTTAAACTGCGTAAAGGTTTATTATCATCGGCATATTATGAATGAGCCATGTGCTGCTCGGGCCCGAAAAGGAATCAAATCACTATGCGCTGTAAAACGCTGACTGCTGCCGCAGCGGTTCTTCTTATGCTGACCGCAGGCTGTTCCACTCTGGAGCGAGTGGTTTACCGCCCCGACATTAACCAGGGGAACTACCTGACACAAAACGACGTGTCAAAGATTCGTACTGGCATGACTCAACAGCAAGTTGCGTATGCTCTGGGTACGCCAATGATGACTGATCCATTTGGTACAAGTACCTGGTTCTATGTCTTCCGTCAGCAACCAGGCCATGAGAAAGTGACTCAGCAAACGCTGACGCTGACTTTCAACAGCAGCGGTGTGTTGACCAACATCGACAACAAGCCGAAGCTGGTAAACGAATAACCAATAAAAAAGGTGCCGATATGGGCACCTCAGATTGCTGACAAGGTCACTAAACAGGTGTTGTAGGGTGGATAAGCGATAGCGTCATCCACCATTTTCGCCAGTTTTGTCATCAGTCTCAGGTGCCTGATTGGCACCTTTTTTTGGCTACTTCTGAGCGGATTTCTCAGCTCGCTGGCGTCGAAGCTCTTTCGGGTCAGCAATCAGAGGCCGATAAATTTCTACCCGATCCCCCTCATTAACCGTATCGGTCAATTTCACCGGGCGGCTAAAAATCCCTACCTTATTCTTCGCAAGATCAATATCCGTGCGCAGTTCAAGAATACCTGACGCGTAAATCACCTGCTCAACAGTCGCACCTTCTGCAACTCTAACCTTGAGCAAGTACTGCTTTTCAGGCAATGCGTAAACGACTTCAACAGCGATATCAGGCGACACTGTAGACCTCTTTGGCTCGTACGGTAAACGCCTGAACCATATTCCCGGCCAACTCTTTGAAGATACGGCCAAACGCCAGCTCGATAAGCTTATTGGTAAACTCAAAATCGAGCTGGAACTCAATACGGCAAGCTTCTGCACTCAGCGGCGTAAACTTCCAGCCGCCCATCAATGACTTGAATGGCCCATCGACCAGATGCATCAAAATACTTTGATTATCGGTAAGGGAGTTACGCGTGGTAAACGTTTTGCTGATCCCCGCTTTGGAAACATCTACCGCCGCCGTCATCTGATTATGCGACGCGTCAAGAATCCGGCTGCCAGTGCAACCCGGTAAAAAATCAGGGTAGGATTTCACATCGTTAACTAATTGATACATCTGCTCCGCGCTGTAAGGCACTAGCGCAGTACGGGTAATCTGAGGCATAGCATTTCCTGAGAGTCACAAAACGGGCAAATAATAACATTTATCACTCTGCAAAGAAAAACTCTTAGCCCAGAGCCGTGCTAAGATATGCCTTCATCCTCGCAGCGAAGCGGGGTGTATTTGAACTCCTGGATTACTTATACTGAGCAGCACTATGACAAAGAAAAAAGCATACAAACCAGGTTCAGCCACCATTGCGCAAAACAAACGCGCCCGCCATGAATACTTTATCGAAGATGAGTTTGAAGCGGGACTCGTGCTGCAAGGCTGGGAAGTAAAATCTCTGCGTGCCGGGAAGGCCAACATCGGTGACAGCTACGTCATACTGGTAGATGGCGAAGCATTTTTGTTTGGCGCCAACTTTACTCCGTTAAACGTGGCCTCAAGCCATGTGGTCTGCGACCCAACACGTACCCGTAAACTCCTGCTTAACCAACGTGAGCTTGATAACCTTTACGGGCGTATTAACCGTGATGGTTACACCGTTGTCGCCCTGTCGATGTACTGGAAAAATGCCTGGTGCAAAGTGAAAATCGGCGTGGCGAAAGGTAAGAAGCAGCACGACAAGCGCAACGATTTAAAAGACAAAGAGTGGGCGGTAGATAAAGCACGTATTATGAAGCACGCGGGTCGTTAATACGGTTTTAAAAAACAGTATTAGTCCTTCTTCCGGGGGGCTAATACTGAGAAGTTATCTTCCCCCTACCCTAAATATTATTTATTACCAAAACCAAATTTATTAATCTGCATAACTCATTCCATCAAGTCATCTTCTATAAAATATAATCCCCCAATTGATTAAAACTGTGCTAGTCGACTGACAAGCGGAAAGGATAAATTATCCTTTATATTCACCGCGTGAATACATACTAACAAAAGTTAAATTTTTAGTGTCCACCCTGGCTTCACCGCAGTAAGGCAGATGATTATCACGACGGTTTTTTGTTAACACTGAATTAAGTTTAAAGTGAACCAATCGATAATAACTTAAATAAAACCGCCATCAATCACAAAACAAAGCAAATAAATATCAATGCATTACCAATAAAAATACCACTTTATAGTCATAACTAAAACTCATGGAATGCGCACATAACTCCTGAAAAAAACTTACGCTCCTCTCTTATGCACTTCATTTGCGCTTTTATCCAATCCTGTCTATATCTTCAATACCCCCTTATGAAAATGATAAGAAAGTATGAATCTTATATTCATATAAATTAATGCTTCAGTAACCAACAAATTTTCATCAATAACATTAGCCATCATTATTTTGATGCCTGGATTCGTTCGTCTTAAATTTTATAAATAGTTGAGATCGTTTTAACACTTTATTCAGGGGAATGATTTGCGTGCGCAAGCGCGACTGAAGACTACACCCACGTTCACACAGAATGGAGTGATAACAATGCGTTCAATATCAATCATCTCAAAGCTGACTGGCGTAACGAATAAAGTAGAAGCGTCTGAAATTACGCTGAACTCCCCTTCCATTGTTGAACTCAAAGCTGAACGCTCTGATATCGCCAGTATCGTGCGCTCCAGCCACGATATGATCATTACCCTGCACGATGGCGAAGTGATTACCGTAAAAAACTTTTACGCCTTCGCCGACCAGGGTGGCAACCAATTAGTGCTCGAAGACGACCAGGGCGCATTGTGGTGGGTACAAGATACCGACTCCGCATTTCACTTCGAGCATATCAATAATATTGATGAGCTGATGGCGGCTACAGGTGCAGAATCACATGATGGGGGAGCCATTTGGCCGTGGATTTTGGGTGGCGTCGCCGTCGCTGGCGGTATTGCTCTGGCCGCCGGTGGTGGCGGAGGTGGAGGCGGCGGAGGTGACGATAATAACTCGAACAACGGTGGCGGCAATCCCAACTCGCCGAACCAGCCCTCTAACGGTAATGACACCACGCCGCCCGCAGCCCCAACAAATCTGAGCGTCTCGGCAGATGGTAAAACCATAACCGGAAACGCAGAAGCTGGCAGCACCGTGACAATTACCGATGCCAACGGCCAGGTGATCGGAACCGGCACTGCCGACAGTAATGGCAATTTTTCGATTCCGCTCACAAATCCGCAAATTAGTGGCGAAGAGTTAACGGCACATGCCACCGACCCCGCCGGGAATACTGGCCCTGATAGCAGCGTGACCGCGCCTAATATTCCGTTACCGGACGCACCGACACTCACCAACGTGGTGGATGACGTCACTCCGGGATTCGGCACCATTGCCAATAATAGCCCTACTACGCCAACCAATGACAACACCCCAACACTTCTGGGCGCGGGTCAGCCAGGAACCACCGTTCATATTTATGACAATGGAACCGAAATTGGCACCGCAGTGGTTGATGCCAACGGAGGCTGGAACTTTACCCCCGCCAACGCGTTAACCGATGGTTCTCACAGTTTTACCGTCACTACCATTAATGCCAAAGGTGAAAGTGCGCATTCGGATACCTATACCGTCACTATCGACACGGTTGCCCCTGACGCGCCTGAATTAGAGCAGTTGCAGGATAATGTCGGCAAGCTGACCGGCATTATCAGCAGCGGTACCTACACCGATGAAACCAGACCGGGATTAAACGGAACCGGCGAAGTGGGCGACACCGTTACCATTTATGATAACGGCATCCAGGTTGGGCAAGCCACCGTTGGCGAAGACGGAAAATGGAGCTTTACCCCTGACCAACCGCTGGCCGACGGTAGCCACCAAATCATCGTGGTACAAACCGATGCTGCGGGGAACGTCAGTTCCGCCACCACCAGCCCAATATTTATTGTCGACCATACGCCACCTGCCGCTGCCGTCATTGAGAATGTCAGCCTCGACGGCACCACCGTTTCTGGCACCGCCGAACCCGGAACCACCATTACCATCACGGCTGCCGATGGGTCTGAACTCGGCCATGCCGATGTCGACAGCGACGGTAATTTTACTGTTGGGATCACCCCTGCGCAGACTCACGGTGAAACGCTGACAGCACACATTGAGGATCAAGCCGGTAACGTTGGCCCGGATACACCGTTTACGGCATCGACCTCCCAGTACCCAACCGTGCCAGTGCTGGATTCTGTGGACGACAATGCCGGCGCCACTATGGGTCTTCTAAGCAACGGCCAGGCCACCGACGACACCACACCAACCCTGAGCGGCACGGCTGAAGCGGGAAGTACCGTTAAAATCTTCAGCAACGGTTTGCTGCTTGATAGCGTTGTCGCTGACGGCACCGGCCACTGGACCTATACCCCATCCGCGCTGGCAGACGGTCCGCAAGAATTCACCTTTACCGCCACCAACCTGTACGGCACTAGCGGCACCTCGGCAGTCTTTACCGTCAATGTCGATACCACCCCGCCCGCAGCACCGGGTGATTTACTGGTTTCACAAGACGGCCTGCATGTCACCGGCAGCGCGGAAGCGGGCAGTGAAATCATCGTCACCGACAGTAGCGGCAACGTTCTGGGAACGGGCGTCACAGGCGCTGACGGGAGGTTTGATATTTCACCGTTAACCTCAGCACAAACCAACGGCGAACCCTTACTGGTTTCAGCGACAGACAGCGCAGACAACAAAAGTGACAACAGCACCGTCTTTGCACAAGACAGCACCCCTCCTGGGGCACCGACCAATGTGGACATCAACGATGAGGGGTCAGTGGTGACCGGTGACGCCGAGCCAGGCAGCACGGTTAATGTCACTGACAGCGACGGCACCCCACTGGGGACTGGAACAGCAGGTTCAGACGGTAGTTTTAGTATTCCGATATTCCCGCCGCAAACGGCTGGCGAAAAACTGGAAGTTTCTGCGACAGATAACGCTGGAAACACCGGGCCAGAAACACCGATTACTGCACCTGACACCACCGCGCCGGATGCTCCGGTGATTAGCGCCGTGGTGGATGATGTCCCCCTTTACACGATCGATCATCTCAGCGACGGGCAAACCACCAACGACGATAAGCCACAACTCAAAGGCACCGCCGAAGCTGGCGCAACGGTGAAAATTTATGACAACGCTACGCTGTTAAATAGCGTCACTGCCGATGAGCACGGAAACTGGAGTTATACCCCAACCACCGCACTCGCACAGGGCCTGCATAACCTGACCGTCACCGCCACCGATGCCAAAGGCAACGTCAGCCCTGAAGCGGCATTTTCGCTCACCGTTGATTCCATTGCTCCGCAAGCGCCAACCATTACGCTGGTCAGCGATGACTTCGCCCCCGTCAGCGGTTCGGTGCCAAACAATGGTTTCACCAACGACAGGACGCCAACGATCAGCGGTACCGGCGAACCCGGATCTGTCGTCACTTTGTTCGATGGCGCCAGCGCGCTGACCACCTTTACGGTCGGTGTATCAGGTACCTGGAGTTACACACCGTCAACGTTGATCGACAGCACCCACCGCTTCACGGTGAGCGCCACAGACACGGCGGGCAACACCACCGCGCCTTCCGCCGAATATGTCATCACCATCGACATTACCGTTCCGTCTGCACCCACCATTGACGGCGCAATGGATAATGTCGGAACGGTTACCGCAACGCTTGCCAACAACTCGGCGACCGACGATATCCTGCCGCAATTTAATGGCTCCGGCCCGGCTGGCAGCACCGTGACGCTGTACGATGGCCCTACCGCTATCGGCTCTATCGTGGTGGGCGGCGATGGTAAATGGAGCATTATCCCGACACAACCACTGAGCGAAGGGCCACATACCATAACGGCTGTGGCGACCGATGCCGCAGGCAACGCCAGCCCAGCCGCCAGTTTTAACCTGACGGTCGATACCACACCGCCTGTTGCGCCATCCATTACCAACGCGCAAGGGGAAGTGGGCGGAATCCCTGCGACAGTCACCAACGGTGGCAGCACGCAAAACGGCACGCCAACCCTTACCGGTTCCGGCGAAGTCGGGGCGACAATCAAAATTTATGATAATGGCGGCAGCACACCGATTGGTTCGGTGACGGTTCCCGCTGGCGGCATATGGACATTTACCCCTTCTCCGGCGCTCGCTGAAGGCTCTCACTCGCTGACTGCCGTGGCGATCGATCCCGCGGGTAACGTTGGCTTACCTTCCGCAGGCTTTACGCTGAACGTCGACTCAACACCACCAGCCGCACCAGGCACACCAACGGTCACCGATGATCATGCTCCGGTGGTTGGCACCGTCAGCAATGGTGGCAGCACCAACGACACCACGCCAACCTTCTCCGGCACTGGCGGCACAGCTGGCGATAAAATTGAAGTGTTCAACGGCAGCACAAAACTCGGCGAAACCACGGTACGGGCAGACGGCAGCTGGAGCTTTACTCCGACCACGCCGCTGACTGAACAGATTTACAACGTGACCGTCAAAGAAACGGATGCGGCAGGGAACGTCAGCCCGCCTTCTGCGGCTATTACCTTTACGGTCGACACCACCGCTTCTGCTGCACCGGTTATCGTCAATGCCGACGATAACGTAGGTGCGGTACAACAACCGCTGTTCAACAACGCGGTCACCGATGACAACACCCCAACCTTCCACGGCACCGGTGCGAATGGCGACATCATCACGCTGTACAACGGCACCACGGTGCTGGGTAGCACAACGGTTGTTGGCACAAACTGGACTATCACCCTAACGAGCCCACTGCCGAACGGCGCACTGGAGATTACCGCCACCGCAACCGATGCAGCGGGCAACCTCAGCCCATTGTCAGCAATCTTTAATCTGACTGTCGATAACACGCCGCTCACCGCTCCGGTCGTGACGGAGATTGCCGATGACGTGGGTGTGATTACCACTTCGCTGGTCAATGGCAGCTATACCGACGATACCTCCCCAGTCTTCAGCGGTACAGGTAAACCAGGTAGCACCATTACTGTTTTAGATAACGGTACACCGGTGGTGACTTCCCCCCCTATTGTTACTGTTGCTCCGGATGGTACATGGAGCTTCACGACAACACTCCCGACGGGTGTAAGCGACCACACATTCACCTTTAGTGCCAGCGATGCCACAGGAAATACCGCCGTATCACCAAATCCAATTACGTTGCATGTTGATACGCTGCCACCTGATGCTCCGCTGGTAAGTTCAGCAGATCCGAATGGCACACTGGTAAACGGGACGGCGGAACCCGGCAGCACGGTGATTATCAGGGATGCCAATACCCATGCAGTATTGGGCAGAGGCCTGGCTGATTCCACAACCGGAACCTTCTCCGTCACAATTTCGCCTGCGCAAACCACCGCTGAAGAACTGGAGGCAATTGCTCAGGATGCCGCTGGCAATCAGAGTGGCCCGACTGGCTTCATTGCCGCAGATACGAATGTTCCGCATCCGCCGACAATTGAAGTTTTGGATGACGTAGCGCCGGTCACTGGCAGAGTCGACAGCGGTGCCAGCACCAACGATAACCTGCCAACACTTAGCGGCGTGGCTGAAGACGGTGCCATGATCACCCTCTATATTGACGGCATTGCCCAGACTCCGTTCGCGGCGGGAACCGGGGGAGCCTGGAGTTACCAGTTCACTACACCGCTGACAGATGGCCCGCATACTTTTGCCGTCAGCCAGAGTGTTGGCGGTGTGTCCAGCGGCCAGACGCCGAATTTCAACATTACCGTTGATACCGTGCTACCCACAGCTCCCGCTATCACCTCCGTCACCGACGATATCGCTCCGGTAACGGGCATCATCACCAGCGGGCAGGCCACGAACGATCAGCGCCCTACCTTTACCGGCACTGGCGAAGTGGGTTCGACGATCACGATTCTTGATGGCACCACGACACTCGGCACCGCAACCGTCACCACTGGCGGTACCTGGACATTCACGCCACCAACCAATCTGGCTGAGGGTCCGCACACCATCACCGTCACCGCAACCGATGCTGTCGGAAACGTCAGCGCTCCACCTGCCAGTTTCTCGCTGATTGTTGATACCAGCGTCGCGGCGGCACCGGTTATTACGTCAGTGGTTGACGACACCAGCACGCCAGGCCCGGTGGTTTCCGGCCAGCCGACTAACGACAACACGCCAACCTTCAACGGCACCGCCGACCCGAACTCGACGCTAACCATCAGCGAAAACGGCACGGTTATCGGCACCGTTCCGGTTAATGGCGCGGGGAACTGGACGTTCACGCCAGCCACGCCGCTGGCCGATGGCAGCCACAATCTGACGCTTGTCACTACCGATGCGGCAGGCAACGTCAGCCCGCCAGCCATCTTTACTGCGGTGGTGGATACCGCTGCTCCTGTAGTGCCAGCCATAACTTTGGTGGTCGATGACCAGACTCAACCGGTGACTAACCTGACCAACGGCCAGCTCACCAGAGACACGCAGCCAACCCTCAGCGGCACCAGTGAAGCCAATGCCACGATCAATGTTTATTCTGGCGACACGCTTCTTGGCACAACAACAGCCACAGGCACCGGTACATGGTCATTCACGCCGGACGCCGGTCATCAGTTACTCCAGGGCAACAATACCCTGACGGTCAAAGCCACCGACGCCGCCGGGAATATCAGTAACTCGTCAGCAGCCTTCAGCGTAGTTGTGGATTCTGTCGCCCCAACCGCGCCAGCCATTTTGACCGTCACCGACAACACCGCGCCAAACATTGGGCCAATCACCAGCGGCCAGCCAACCAACGAAACGCGCCCTGCTATCACCGGTTCCGGCGAAGTCGGTTCGACGATCACGGTGTATGACGGTATAACCCCGCTGGGTACGGCAACCGTGGGGGCTGGCGGCACATGGAGCTTTACACCACCTTCAGCACTGCCAGGCGGTTCGCACAACCTGACCGTTACCGCTACCGATCCGGCAGGTAACGTCAGCGCACCATCCGCAGCGTTTAACGTGGTGATCGACACCACAGCGCCTGTTGCGCCAGCGATTACCACCGTCGCGGACGATGCAGGGACAGTCACCGATAATTTAACCAACGGGCAAGTGACGGACGATACCCGTCCACAAATCAACGGCACGGTAGAAGCCGGATCGACCGTCAATATCTACGACAACGGCACGTTGATTGGCACCGCAATCGTCACTGGTGGTACATGGACCTTCACACCACCACCGCTCACCAACGGCAATCACGCGTTTACGGTGACCGCGACGGACTCCGCGGGCAACGTCAGCCCGGCTTCAGGGGCGTTCAATATTGTCGTGGATACCGCCGTCCCTACCGCACCGATCGTCATCCAGGCAACTGATGATGTCGGCCCTGTGACTGGCGCGCTGGTGAATGGGCAGTCGACCAACGACAACCAACCGTTACTGAGCGGCACCGCAGAAGCCAACTCCACGGTTAAGGTTTACGACGATGGCATCCTGCTCGGCACCACCACCGCCAGCGCGGAAGGGATCTGGAGCCTGGCCCCCCCTAATCCGCTACCCGATCGCACCCATGTTTTCACCGCCACCTCAACCGATGCGGCGGGCAACGTCGGGGCGATTTCGGGAAGCTTTACACTGACTATCGACACGGTGCTGCCAATCACGCCCGTGCTCACCTCCGTGGTGGACGACGTGGCTGGGTTTAACGGCTCACTCAGCAACGGACAAATCACCAACGACGCACGCCCAACGCTGAACGGCACCGGCGAACCAGGCAGCACCCTCGCTATCTTTGATGGAGCGATACAAATTGGCACGGTGACCGTTCCGGCAAGTGGCACCTGGACATTTACCCCAGCCACACCGCTGGCTACCGGCGCGCATACCTTCACCCTCACCGCCACCGACGCGGCGGGTAACGTCACCACCCCAACTCCGGGCTTTACCATCACGGTGGATACCAGCGCGCCAAACGCGCCGCTTATCACCACGGTTGTTGACGATGTCGGCACCGTGACCGGCCCGGTTGCCAACAACCAGACCACCAACGACACGCTGCCAACGCTTAACGGCACAGCCGAAGCAGGTGCTACGGTGGCGATTTACGACAACGGCAACCTGGTCACCAGCGTCACTGCCGACGGTAGCGGCAACTGGACTTACCCACTGACCACCGCGCTGACCGAAGGCAACCACACCTTCACCGTGACGGCCACCGATCTGGCAGGCAATACCAGCGCCAACTCGCTGCCAGCGGTGATTATTGTCGATACCACGCCGCCTGCCGCACCAACGGGCATGGTGGTCAACGCCACCGGGACAATCGTCACCGGGAATGCCGAAGCGGGCAGCACCGTCACCATATCCAGCGGCGGAACGGTTCTCGGCAGCGCTACGGCGGACGGTAACGGTAAGTTCAGCGTGACGATAACGCCCGCGCAAACTAACGGCGAATCCCTACAAGCTGCGGCGACGGATAGCGCGGGTAACCTGGGTGCATCGGCTGGATTTGCTGCGCCAAACACTGCATTACCAGGCGTGCCGGTGATTACCACCGTGTTGGATAATTTCGCTCCCGTTACCGGAACGGTTAACAACGGGCAAAGCACCAACGATGCCACGCCGACCATTAACGGCACGGCAGACATCGGTGCAACCGTCAGTATCTACAACAATGGCGTGTTGATGGGCAGCGTGGTGGCGACGGACGGCACCTGGAGTTACACGCCATCTGCGCTCACCGAAGGTTCACACGCCTTCACCGCTACCGCCACCAACCCGAATGGCACCGGCAGCCCGTCAACGGCGCTCACCGTGATCGTTGATACCATCGCCCCACTGACACCAACCGCGACCATCAGTGCAGACGGCACCACCATCAGCGGTTCGGCGGAAGCCAACAGCACGGTGAACATTACCTTGCCGAGCGGCACCGTTATCACCACCACCGCTAACGGCAGCGGAAGCTACACCCTGACACTGCCAACGCGCGAAATTGGCGGCGAGCAGTTATCCGTCACCGCCACCGATGCGGCAGGCAACACCTCGCCATCGGTCACTGCAACCGCACCGACTCTGCCACTGGCCGCCGATGACAACGTGGTCAACCTGGCGCTGACCAGCAGCGCCGTCGTTTCACCGCCAGAGCATTACAGCGATTACGGCGTGCTGTTGGTCGGGGTGCTGGGCGACACAGTACAGGTGCTCGGCAACGATACCGCGCAAGTAGGCTTTACGGTTAACGCGGGTGGCACTGCCAATATCACGATTGATGCCGCCGCTACAGGTGTGGTACTGACACTGCTCAACACGATGGAAGTGGTGATTCAGCAATTTGTCGGCGGAGCCTGGACTACGGTAATCGATTCGCGACTGCCACAGTTTGCCAACCTGCTAACGCTGGGTGCCAGCGGCGTAACACTGAATGTCACCGGGCTGGAAGAAGGCACTTATCGGGTGCTGAGCTACAACACCAGCCTGCTGGCGACCGGCTCTTTCACCAGCCTTGATGTCAGTATTGAGCAAATCAGTGGCGGGACAGTCAGCGGGGAAACGACCCATCCGGGGAACGTGATCACCGATATTGATCCGAACAGCGGCCAGGACACCGCGCCGACAGGCACTGTTGTGACATCGGTGACCAACTCGCAGGGTGTCACCACCCAGATTGGCGCAGGCGGCGCGGATATCGCAGGTGAATACGGCACGCTGCATATCAACCAGGACGGAAGTTACACCTACACCCTGACGGACACCTCTGCCTCGGTACTGGGTAGCACAGAAAACTTCACTTACATCATCACCCATAATGGCGTCAGTGATTCGGCGCAGTTGGTGGTGACACTCGGCAACCCAACGCCTGCCAGCACAGTGACCGCCACCGATAACACGGCGGCGCTGACCTACAACACCGATGTGGAAGCGGTAGACCACGGGGCTTCACAGCAAAGTGGTTTCTCAGTGCTGAGCGTCGGTGTGGGAAATGTGCTGAGCCTCAGCGCGTTAGCCAATATGGCGAACCCGATACTCTTTGATGTCGATGAAGGTTCAACGCGCACCATGACGTTGCAGGCGAGCGTTGGCGGGGTCGCATTACTCTCCACCTTCGATCTCTATGTCTACAAGTTCAACGATGTGACTCAGCAGTATGAGCAATATCGGGTGGTCAATACCTGGCTTACCGCACCATTGCTGGGCGGCACCTCATCGCAATTAACCCTGACGCTGCCAGGTGGCGAGTATCTGTTCTTGCTCAAAAATGCCAGCGGTGTGGCGGCGCTAACCGGCTATACGCTGAATATTCTGCAAGACCATACTTATGCGGTGGAGAGCGTCACAGCCAGTACCAGCGGCAATGTGATGAATGATGATATTCATCCGGTAGATAGCCACATTACTCAGGTGAATGGCGTCGCCATTGCGGGAACAGGCACCACCACCATTATTGGTGAATACGGCACGCTGACCATTGATGCGGCAGGTAACTACACCTACAAACTGAACAGCGGCCTGGGCGCGGACAGCATCAAAACGCCTGACAGCTTTGTTTACACCATCACCGCACCAAACGGTGATACCGACACCGCCTCGCTGAATGTCACTGCCACGCCGCATACCGTGGATGCGTTTGATGACAGCAGCACTGTGATGGCGGTGAACACCGCGCAAAATACGGCGGTTTATTCGGATACCAGCGTGGGGTCGGCATCGTGGACAACCCTGGTAATCCCGTCATCAGGAAGCGGCAACGGGACTTTTGCGGTTGGCGCTAACGAAGTTCTGCATAACCCAGTTTTACATTTTACGGTGCAATCATTGCTTTCTTTGGGTGGCTTGAACGTTGACTGGAACATCACTAACAGCTCAGGCACCGTGGTAAGAAACGGTTCATTCAGCGGTGGCATATTGTTAGGCGGCGTGGCGAATATTGATTTGGCAGGGCTGGATCTGCAATCGGGTACCTACACGTTAAATTACACTGGGCGAGTCGGTGTTCTTGGTGCCGGACAAATCACCATCACGCCAACTATCACCGGTACCACCATTGATCTGGACAGCTATTCAACGCTTGCCGGTAACACGGTTCACGGCAATATCTACGACGGTACGGAAGCCTCAGGCGCTGCCGATCAGCTCGGTACCGTTCACACCCTGCTGAGTATTACCGGCTTCAACGGCACGACGACCACGCTTGATCCGCTAACCAGTAGCAATTCAACCGCCACGATTCAGGGGCATTACGGAACGCTGGTGATGGGGATTGATGGTGCGTACACCTACACCCTCAATAGCGGGCTTTCTCCGGCGTCGATGACCACCAAAGAGACCTTCACCTACACGCTAAATGACCAGAACGGCCATAGTGACAGCGCCACGTTAACCATCAATATGAGCCCGCAATTCGTCAGCACCGCGCAAAGCGATGTGATTACCGGCTCGGCTTATGGCGACACGCTGATTTATCACCTGTTAACCAGCGCAAGTGCGACCGGCGGCAACAGTGCCGATACCTGGCACAACTTCTCGGCGGCACAAGGCGACACGATCAACGTTCACGACCTGCTGACCGGCTGGAATGGGCAGGCCGCCACACTGGGCAATTACCTCAACGTCACCACCAGCGGCAATAACACCGTTATTTCCATTGATCGCGACGGCACAGGCGGCACCTACAACTCAACCACGCTCGTTACCCTGGAGAACACGCACGTCACGCTCGATGAACTGGTACAGCAGCACCACATTATTACCTAAAAAAGTGGTGGATGACGCTAGCGCTTACCCCCGACATGTAGGTCGGATAAGCGCAGCGTCATCCGACAAAAATCAGACAAAATCAGGCAAGCAATAGCAACACTAATTAGAACGTAGTGACTTTTAAAAGGGACAAACTATGGGAAAATTACAGCCGTTTGCACTGTGGCTGGCATGCAGCCTATGTGTAGCCCAAACGCATGCCGAAGAGACGCCACAGTTCATCACCACTGAGGGGCTTGCTCAACAACACGAACTGCCAAACCTTGACGGCTCGTCATCCCTGCCGCTCAACGCGCCTGCGCCCGGAACGCTCACGCTCAACGACGCCGTTAACCGCGCGGTAAACTGGCACCCGAGCATTCACGAAGCCATCGGCAAACTTTACGGCCAGTCCGAACAGGTCAACGTCGCGAAATCCAAATACTATCCGCAAATCAGCGCGGGCATGAATAACGGCTACAGCAACGGCTACACCGACAGCGGTTTCAGCCCGTCGCTGGTGCTTTCCATCTCACAAATGCTCTACGACTTCGGCAAAGTCTCAAGCCAGGTACGCGCCGAAAGCGCAGGCGTGGCGCAAGAACAGGCCAACGTGCTGGTGAGTATTGATAACGTCGGCCACGACACCGCCGTTTCCCTGGTTCAGGCGCAGATGTGGCAACAAATGGTCGATATCGCCAAAGATCAGCTCGAAGCGCTGAGCGCGATTGGCCGTTTGACCGAACAGCGCAACAACGAAGGTGCCACGTCGATGTCCGATGTGGTGCAAACCAACGCCCGTATTGAATCCGCCCGCTCGCAACTGATTCAATACCAGGCCAACCTCGACAGCGCACAGGCCACATTAATGAGCTGGCTGGGCTGGAATAGCCTCAACGGTATTAGCAACGACTTCCCGGACAAACTCAGCAAGAGCTGCGACGTTGCCAAACCGGATGACCGCTTAGTGCCTGCCGTTCTCGCCTCCTGGGCGCAGGCCAGCGTCGCGCAGGCGAATCTGGATTACGCCAACGCGCAGATGACGCCAACCATTTCACTGGAACCGCAGGTTCAGCACTATCTCAACGACAAATATGCCAGCCACGAAGTGCTGGATCGCACGCAATACTCGGCGTTTATCAAAGTTGAAATGCCGATTTATCAGGGGGGGGGATTAACCGCCCGCCGCAACGCCGCAAGCCATGCTGTTGAAGCCGCGCAATCCGGCGTTCAGCGCACACGCCTGGATATTCGCCAGAAGTTAATGGAATCGCGCAGCCAGGCGCTTGGCCTGATGGGGGCCATTCAAGTCCTGCAACGCCAGGAAGAGTTAAGCGCACAAACGCGCGAACTGTATCAACAGCAATATCTCGGCCTGGGTTCGCGCCCGCTGCTGGATGTGCTTAACGCCGAACAGGAAGTTTTCCAGGCACGCTTCGCTCGACAACAAACCCTGAGCCAACTTCATCAATTGCAGCTCAACTGCCTGTATAACAGCGGCCGGTTGCGCAACGCATTTGGCCTGGAGCATCGCACCATCCAGTCACTGGAGATCCAGCCATGAGCAAAATCCCCCCTGCTGTTGATGAACGGCTGACTGAACAGTCACTGAGCCACTGGGCGCAAGCCATTAGCCACGTTGCCGCCCATTACCGCGTGGTCTGTTCGCCAGGCACCATTCAGGCCAACGCCCCGTGGTTTAAAGACAAAGGCATGCTTGCGGCTCTCACACAGTTATCGCGCCAGGCGGGGCTTTCTTTTCACCTGCTGAACGTGCCGGAACTGGCGATTGCCCAATGGCGGCTGCCGATAGTGGTGGATTTAAAAAACGGCCAACTGGCGGTTATCGAGCATTTTGACGGCGCAGATACCGTGGATATTTGCCTTATCGATGGCGAACACCAGACCAACCGCGTGGCACTCAGCGAACTGCTGCCGGACATCCGTTTTATTGCCGCGCTGCGCCCGCTTTCGGCCCTGAAAGACAGCCGCGTTGATGCGTATATTTCGCGCTTTAGCCCGGACTGGTTAAAAGAGCTGGTGATGCAGGATCTCCGGCCATACGGCCCGGTGATGCTGGCGGCGTTCCTCGTTAACGTGTTGTCGCTTGCCGGGATTATTTTCTCGATGCAGGTCTACGATCGGGTGATTCCGGCGCAATCCTACCCGACGCTGTATGTGCTGGCGTCCGGCGTATTACTGGCGGTGGTGTTTGGCTTCCTGCTGCGCGTGGCGCGTGGCCATATTATGGATGTACTCGGCAAACGGGCCGATATGCGGGTTTCCGACCGCGTGTTTAGCCATGCACTACGCCTGCGTAACAGTGCGGTTCCCCGCTCCACCGGCAGCTTTATTTCGCAGCTTCGCGAGCTGGAGCAAATCCGCGAGATGGTCACCTCATCAACCATCTCAACCCTCGTCGATTTACCGTTCTTCTTTATGTTTATCATCGTGCTGGCGATCATCGCGCCGCAACTGGCATGGATTGCACCCGTCGCCGCCATCCTGATGGTGCTGCCTGGTATTTTGCTGCAAAAGAAGCTGGCGATGCTGGCGAACCAGTCGGCGCACGAAGCCACTTTGCGCAATGCGGTGCTGGTTGAAAGTGTGCAAGGGCTGGAAGACATCAAACTGATGCAGGCAGAAAACCGCTTCCTGCAACAATGGAACAGCTACATCCGCATTACCGCGGAATCCGGCCTGCGGACTCGCCAGATTTCGCAAGGGTTGATCAGCTGGGGGATCACCATTCAAAGCCTGGTTTACGCGGCGGTAATCCTGTTTGGCGCACCGCTGGTGATTGAAGGCGATATGACCACCGGCGCGATGGTGGCCGCGTCAATGCTGGCGTCACGCATGATTGCGCCGATGGCAAACCTGTGCGGCGTGCTGGCGCGCTGGCAACAAGTGAAAGCGGCGAAACAAGGGTTGGACAGCATTATGCAGTTGCCAGTCGAAACCCAACGCGATGAAAGCCTGGTGCATCAGGATATTTTCCACGGCCACTATCTGTTTGAAAACGCACAGTTCCGCTACCACAGCGACGACCAACGCATTCCGCTACGCATCTCACATTTAGAGATCCTGCCTGGTGAAAGAATCGCGGTGCTGGGGCGCAACGGCGCGGGCAAATCCACGTTGCTTCAGGCCTTAGCGGGCGGCATCGATTTGATGAGTGGCGATGCGCGGCTCGACAACCTGAGCATGACGCAAATCGACATGGCTGATTTGCGGCGCAACATTGGCTTCCTGAGCCAGAACGCGCGGCTGTTTTACGGCACATTACGTGAAAACCTGACGCTGGGCGCACCGCACGCCAGCGATGAAGAAATCTTCGAAGTACTGGAAATCAGCGGCGCGGGCAATTTTGTCAAGCACCTGGCCAAAGGCCTCGACCACAGCATTATGGAAGGTGGCACCGGGCTGTCTGGCGGGCAACGCCAGTCCATCTTGCTGGCGCGTATGCTGCTGCGCTCACCGAACATCGTACTGCTCGACGAACCCACCGCCTCTCTTGATGACCACACCGAACGCGAATTTATTCAGCGCCTCGGGCTTTGGCTTGGCAACCGCACCTTGATTGTCGCTACCCATCGGGTGCCGATGCTGGAGCTGGTGGAGCGGGTGCTGGTTCTGAAGGAAGGACAACTGGTGATGGACGCACCGAAAGCCCAGGCGCTGAGTAACAGCCGCGCCGCAGCACAGGCAAACGGAAGGGAGTGGAAAAATGAAAACCAGTCAGCATGATGCCGCAATGGACGACCCGGATATCCAGCGTGAAAACGAGTTTTCCGGCGCGAGCCGCATTATCACTCTTAGCGTTTTACTGTTTATTTTGCTCGGCGTGTGGGCATGGTTTGGCACGCTTGATGAGGTTTCGACCGGCACCGGAAAAGTGGTTCCCAGCTCGCGCGAGCAAATCCTTCAGTCGCTCGACGGCGGCATCGTCACCCAGTTGCTGGTGCACGAAGGCGACAAAGTTGAAGCCGGGCAAATCGTTGCCCAACTCGACCCCACGCGTTCGCAATCGAACGTCGGCGAAAGTGCCGCACGTTACCGCGCATCACTGGCATCCAGCGTGCGGTTGAATGCAGAAGTGAACGACCTGCCGCTGGTCTTCCCCGACTCGCTAAAAGCCTGGCCGGAGCTAACCGCATCCGAAACCCGGCTATATAAAAGCCGCCGCGCACAACTTAACGACTCGGCTGCGGATATTAAAGACGCGCTGGTTTCGGTCAATCAAGAGCTGGGCATAACCCAACGCCTGGCAAAAAGCGGTGCCGCCAGTAACGTGGAAGTGCTGCGCTTGCAGCGGCAAAAAAGCGACCTGCAACTCAAAATCACCGACCTGCGTTCACAATATTACGTACAAGCCCGCGAGGAGCTTTCCAAAGCGAACGCCGAAGTGGATATGCTTTCAGCGGTTATCAAAGGCCGTGAAGATTCGGTATCGCGCATGACGGTACGTTCGCCGATGCGCGGCATCGTCAAAAATATCCAGGTAACGACCATTGGTGGCGTGATCCCGCCAAACGGCGAAATGATGGAAATCGTGCCGCTCGATGACCACTTGCTGATTGAGGCGCGCCTCTCACCGCGTGACATCGCGTTTATCCACCCAGGCCAGCGTGCGCTGGTGAAAGTCACTGCCTACGATTACGCCATTTACGGCGGGCTGGAGGGCATCGTTGAAACCATCTCGCCGGACACCATTCAGGACAAAGTGAAACCAGAAATCGTCTATTACCGGGTGTTTATCCGCACCCAACAGGACTACCTGGTGAACAAAGCCGGACACCATTTTTCAATTTCGCCAGGTATGGTCGCCACCGTCGACATTAAAACCGGGCAAAAAACCATTGTCGACTACCTGATTAAACCGTTTAACCGCGCCCGTGAAGCGCTACGTGAACGTTAACAAACTCAAGGGGTAGTAAGTGACGCTACAACTCTGTTATACTTACAAAACACTTGTGGGGCTGATTCTGGATTCGACGGGATTCGCGAAACCCAAGGTGCATGCCGAGGGGCGGTTTGCCTCGTAAAAAGCCGCAAAAAAATAGTCGCAAACGACGAAAACTACGCACTAGCAGCTTAATACCCTGCTTAGAGCCTTCTCTCCCTAGCTTCCGCTCTTAAGACGGGGATCAAGAGAAGTCAAACCCAAAAGAGATCGTGTGTAAACCTTGCCTGGGGTTGAAGCACTAAAACTAATCAGGATAGTTTGGTAATGGCGTGTCTATCCGCAGTTGCCCGGCGAATGTAAAGATATGACTAAGCATGTAGTACCGACGGCGTAGTAATTTCGGACGGGGGTTCAACTCCCCCCAGCTCCACCAAAATTCTCCCTCAACGATTACCAGAGTCGTCCGAGGAAGTCCTAGAAGCCCGCACGGCGTAAGCCCTGCGGGCTTTTTTGTATCTGTTATTTGTCCGTAACCATCCGAGATGATCCGCCTGAATCCAGAGAGAATTGGTACACGTTTAGGTACACGCTATACTGTAGGCCTAAAAACGTGTACCAATTATGGAAGGAATCCAGCTATGGCGCGGCTAACCCGCCCTCTCACTAACAATGAAATACTCAAAGCAAAACCTCGTGAGAAAGACTTCACCCTTCATGATGGTGACGGTCTTTTCCTGCTCGTAAAAATCTCGGGTAAAAAGTTATGGCGTTTTCGCTACCAGAGACCCGGAACTAGCAGCCGTACCAATTTGAGCTTAGGCTCTTACCCTGCCCTATCTCTCGCAGTCGCACGCCAGATGCGCGACCAAAATCTCACCTTGCTTGCCCAAGGAATAGACCCACAACAACAACAAGAGCAAGCAACTGAGCAGCGCAAAATTGAGCTGGACAGTATTTTCTCAGTTGTCGCTGCAAATTGGTTCCAGCTCAAAAGCAAAAGCGTCACGGAGGATTATGCGAAAGATATTTGGCGTTCTCTTGATAAAGACGTATTCCCTGCAATTGGGGAGATCCCTGTTCAGGAAATCAAAGCCAGAACGTTAGTTGAAGCGCTGGAACCCATCAAAGCACGTGGAGCACTAGAAACAGTTCGCCGCCTGGTACAGCGCGTTAATGAAATAATGATTTATGCAGTTAACACTGGTTTGATTGATTCAAACCCAGCATCCGGTGTTGGTATGGCTTTTGAGAGACCTAAAAAGCAAAACATGCCAACATTGCGACCAGAAGAACTGCCAAAGCTGATGCGCTCGCTAGTAATGTCTAACCTTTCAGTTTCGACTCGTTGCCTAATCGAATGGCAACTCCTGACTCTTGTGCGCCCTTCTGAGGCATCCGGCACTCGATGGGAAGAAATCGATCTCGATGCCAAGCTTTGGACAATTCCAGCAGAACGGATGAAGGGTAAGCGTGAGCACATTGTTCCTTTATCTCCTCAGGCGTTAGATATTCTGGAGGTAATGAAGGCTATCAGCGCTCATCGAGAACATGTGTTCCCAAGTAGAAATGATCCAAAGCAACCAATGAATAGCCAGACAGCTAACGCTGCTATAAAGCGCATCGGATATGGAGGTAGGCTAGTTGCACATGGGTTACGTTCTATAGCTAGTACCGCGATGAATGAAGCTGAATTGAACCCTGATGTCATTGAAGCAGCACTGGCTCATAGCGATAAAAATGAAGTTAGAAAAGCTTATAACCGTTCAACATATTTAACCCAACGTGTTGAGTTAATGGATTGGTGGGGGAGAAAAGTTAAGTCTTAGAGACTGGGACAGTAGTCCCAGCTCCATTTAGCTTAATTAAAAAAACAATGAATCATCACCATATAATGCCAATTTATTGTAAGCAACATAATGGTCATCTAAATTTTTCCCAACAACTAAACAAAGTTGCTTATCTTGTCTACCTATCGACTCGTTAGCACAGCCATCAGAGAAATTCATTGCTTCTTTTTGGTTCTGATTACAATATACAAAATAACAAAAACCATATTTGGCAAAGATACCTGAGGAATAAATAACTGAATTTATATGACCTGGAACTCTCCAGTTCTTTCTTACATTTCTTTTTGTTTCATTAATCATTTTACAAATAACCAACTGCTCATTTGGATGTATTTTATTTAGTAATAATGATAGTTCTAACCATCTATATGTTTTTCTAACTTCCAACTGTGCAAGTATATCCATAAATATTTTTGTAGTTTTAGGCTTAGGCTTATCTATTTGGATACCATTGTCTAATGAAATATAATAATCATCAATTTTCTGAGACATAGCTGTTAAAATAAGATTGGTTTTTTCATCTGATTCCTCCAAACAAAAAAGAGTATCCAAGTAAGTTCCAAGTAAATCTAACTCATCTCCAAAATAATTATACTCCTCCTCTATCCTTTGACGTGAATCTATATAATGCAATATAAATGCAGGTTTTTCTAAGATATCAATAATAGTTTCAAAATCGGCCAGGCACATTGATGGGCATGATTCTAAATCTTCTGGGAACCATCCAGTCTCTTTTATTTTTTGCATATTTGATTGCATGGCTCCAAAAGTTTCCAAGGAAACAGAAACACGAAAAATTCTTTTTATCTTCCTAAGTCCATCTCCTAACTGCTTTGTAAGATCATCTTCAATCTCACTATTTTCATTTAAATAAATTAACCTATTCTTCAATCTTTGTGACTGTAAGCATGGACTGACAATCAACTCATTTATATGTTTTTTAAGACGATCTGGTGCACCACGTAAGGCTGGCTTAGATATTTTACCGGACTTAGCTTCAAAAATAATAGCAAACGAATCTATAAGTGTTAAAACATCCGTTTCATAGACTTGGCCATCTAACGACCATTTAAGACCATTGAAAATCACAGCCTCATTAAACTTGGAAGTTATGATTTCATTAATTTTACTTTCAAGATACAATCCTTTTCTATCTGACAATGCCAAGCCAGAAAAAGAAGAAACCAACTCGTCGAATATAGGGATTATGAAACTAAAAAATACTTGTGGAATAAAACAATAAAACTCAGACTCACTTATTTTAATCAAAGGCTTATGCCAAACTGGATTATCGAGGATTAAGTGCTCCTTATTATAGCCCTCCAACCCTCCTCTCTCGAGAGAGAACTGTTTCTGTATGCTTTTCACTTCATCAATAGAAAGACCTGTATCAGTAGATATTCTTGCATCATTGAAAAAAAACAAACCCTCATCATAAGTCATACATTTAATCAGCAAAGAATCCAATAAAGATTCTTTATTGGCCGCAAAAATATCGACTCCCATAAGCTCTATGAATTCATCTTCATTAATTTTATTTAATACAATATCACGCAAAGCAACTTCATTTAGCTTGTAATAACCATGCAACTTTAAAATACTATCGTTAATATTATTTTCAATAGACCGCATCAGATATTCAAAAAATACAATAGAACTCGTCACGCTGAAACCATAGTTTTCTTTTAATTTTTCATCAAAATGGCTATAAAGTTCTAATGATATTTTTTTTACTTGAGAGTAATACCCCCAGTTTCGTACTGCTGTAGTCTGCCCCTGAATCAAACTACGCATTAAGAAAGCACTTTTTTCCTCATCACTTTCGAGATCCAACCCACCATCAAACCTCGATAGCATATTTGTAGAAAATATATAATCCAAACTATTTTTAACTTCACTAAAATTTTCACTGGTTGTTTTCGCTTTTGAGTCAAGAGCATCATGAGGAAGTGTCAAGAAAAGAGCCTGAACATATTCAATATAAAATTGAGGGATTTCAATTTGACTATCTTTAATAGACACTCCATTTTTTTCATCAACAGGAGACAACGAACTTGTTACAAACCCTGATAATAAATGCAATGGATTTAATTCTTTAATTAACTCTACAAGTTCAACCTTTAATGCTGGTAATTTTTCCTTTGCTTCTGAAAAAGATGCACCAACTAATTCTTTTATTTTATCTTGGCTCATGTTTTTAAAAGGACTTTCAATTTCAGTTAAATCATTGGAGCCATTAATTTTAAAAGGCTTATTAC
>NZ_JAHWLU010000029.1:0-45080 GCF_022134725.1 Buttiauxella sp. S19-1 | reverse complement strand
TTTCTTTTTTTTGTTTAATAATAAATTTAATTTTAAATGAAATAATTAGGGGCGGAAATAGAGAGGCGAAAATATCGCCTCTTTTATTATTTCGAACTGATCATCGGCATAACCCGCAGCGTCATTTCAGCAAAGTCATTAGCGTGAATTTTGTGATGGTTAATATCGTAAGGAATGGGTGAATCGCGCAACCAGCTATCATGAATCAACATCACCTTGTCATCATCATTTTTCATCATTTACCTGGCACTTAATGCCAGCATTTCTTCAGCAACTTTTATCGCAACCGAAACGGTTGGGTTGGCTGCCAGTAATGTGGACGCTTGAGTTTTATTTGCCGCATCGCTGATAAAAGCATCGAGATTTTCACCAGCCATTCTGATATCAGCATCGGATTCCATTAGCGCCAGATTAAGGGTGACAAAATCACCGGGGTTTTCCGGCCCGTATAACAATATTGCGTTATCGGGAACAACGGCCAGTTCATAAACTTTCACGTTTCCAGAATCAAAGCGCTGATAATTGACACGAGCTTAACCCTCTCTTTTATCCGTGGCGATTGCAATAATGTAAGGCTCGCAATGCATGGCGAAAGGATCCATCGCTTGGCGACGCCGCTGAGTGATGAGTGAAATGGCTATTTTGCAAGGATGTGAGGACAAATGACAAAACATGACAGGATAAACCACAGCCAAAATAGCCATCACACGCTATTTTGGCTGTACTAATAATTAACTACTGCACGACTTGAATTACCTCTTCAGACTCTTTATGGGCGTTCACGTCTGCGCTGTTTAGCCATAATGGTTTTCGGCCAAACGTCTGATACATTTCCAGTTGATCGCGATAGTGCTTCGCAGGCGTTCCGTCTGGAGCGATAAAGCCACTTTGGCCAGGTGCAACCACATCCCACGCTTGCACTTCATCTCCCTTCGCACCAAAAACAATCATGTCGTTTTCAGTACCACGGTTTTGGTATTCCGCCTGATGCACCGCTTCATCGGCGTTGGCCTGCGGCACGCCAAAGAAGTTATTCGCTCTAAAGGTCAGCGGCATCGCCGGAGTTTTCCAACTATCAACTTGAGTGCCATAACGTTGTGATAGCTGCTGCCAGCTATCCTGCAACGCATTTCTGATCAGTTCATCCGATGGTTTTCCACCCAAAAGATCAACCGTTTGCGGGATTGGTGAACGCGTTCCTTGCAATGCCTCATACAGAATTTTGGCTCCGACACTGATATTCAGTGAGCCGGTTGGGCCATCCTGTGTGGTTTCATAGCCGCTGGCGCTGTACCACTTATTAAATGGTGCAGGCACAGCGGCAACAACCGTTTGTTTCAGCATGCTGGTCAGCCACGCGTTCAAAATTGCTGACCCCGGATGCTGATAAGTTTTGCCGTCGGCATTCATTTGATTGTTGCCATCCCAATTTGCGAGGATCTCCGCAAGCTGGCGACGCGGATCGTCAGCTGGTAACGCTTTAACCGCCTGTTCGATAGAAGGCAGGAAGAGGCGCAGATTCAGATCCTGGCGGCTGGTTTTGGCAATAATATCCCATGCCTGCTCATGCGTGAGTTTCGGCTGTGCGTCGATCAATTTTTTTATCTCATCGACACGATCGGCGCTCCCCCACAGGAAAGCAAAAAGATCCGAGGCCGGATAACCTGCTTCTGGCGCATTATTCCAGTTTGCGATGTAACCCGATTTCGGGTTGTAGATTTGCGGATTGCTGGAGAACGGCAAAATCCCATCCCAGTCCCATTCACCGGTTCCAGGAACAGGCAGGCGTGGGTCGTGCCCAGGTTTACGCTGCGGATACGCGCCAGTGTGAACATAGCCGATATTCCCCTGTTTATCCGCGTAATACCAGTTGATGGTTAAGGCCTGATTTGCCGCCTGTTTCGTCCATTGCGTCCAGTTTGTCGCCTGCATTTGATGCGTCCACGCCAGCAATGAAGCGACTTCTTTTCCCTCCCAGGCTCGAGATTTTGCGTAAGCCGTTGAGGTTTGCGGGTCGTTTTTGATGACGTTGCCGTGTACCGTGCGATAGATCGTGAACGAAACCGGTGTCCCGCCTTTAACGTTGATCGTTTCACTGCGGCTAAGCATTTTCACCCACTGCCCGTGACGCTGATAATAATCAGGGCGTTGAGGATCAAGTTTTTCCGCAAAGATATCGACGTCATCGCCAAAACCGGCAGTCGATCCCCACGAGATGCTTCCGTTATGCCCAAACACCAGGCCCGGATAGGCAAATGGCGTGTTCCCGACCACATCGTATCCAGCGCCATGCAGGCCGATTCCATAGGTGTAAGCCGGTGCGTACCAGCCAAACTGCGGCCCGTTAACCATAATGGATTTAGCGTCTGCCGCTTTTTTCTGGCCGATCACCCACATGTTACTGGTGGTTGGGTAGCCCGCCAGCCCATTTGCGCCGCTGTGAGCAAACTGTTCGCCAATTACTTGCTGATTTTTCTGATGAGTTAGTGTGAGTAAAGCGCCATCATTGCCTTTTGCCAGGCGCTCGAACATCGGAGGAGTATGGTCGAAACGCGGTAAGTTATAAGCCAGTTGCATGGCCTGGTTTGCCAGTTTGAACGGATAACGATGTTCTTCTGGTTCGATAGTGGTTGAAGCTGAAGGGTTCACTAACCATTTGATTTGGTTAAATACCCCCATCCCCTGCTTGTCACCGTATTTATCTTTCAGCGCGTTAAACAACGCCAGGTTATCAATTTCGCTGGTGCTGTCTGAAAAACGGTTAGCCATCGTGCCGACAAAAATCATCGCGACATCGAAAGGCTGCCAGTGTTGCGGTTTAAAACCCAGTGTCGAAAACTCTTTTGGCAACAACTTTCCAGGCTCGGCGTTAACCTTATCAATCCACGCATTCATACCATCGGCATAACCCTGCAAAACAGCTTTTTCTTCAGCAGGTAAAGCATCAATTTGGGCATGAATGCTGGCAGGCCAATAGTTCAGCCGAATGTCTTTATCAAAATTGAGAAACTTGTCACCCAGCACTTCCGCCACCGTACCCTGAGTACTGCGACGTGCCATTTCCATCTGAAAAAGCCGGTCCTGAGCCACAACATAGCCGTAGCCATAAAACAGGTTGTGGGTGTCGTTGGCATAAATGTGCGCAACACCATACTCGTCGCGAATGATTTTTACGTCTTTGCTTTGTTCCGCAGCCAACACTTTCGCGCTGTACAACACAGCCACTCCTGTCAGAAAGCAACTCACAATAATGGTATTTTTATTTTTCATTGTATCCTCTTACGGGTGAAAGACTTGCAAAAGGATACTAGCAACAGAGCTGGCAATATCCATTTCAACAGAACAGTTTCTGATGAAATCGTGAGCGTGGTAACTAAATTAATCATTCATATTTTTATCTTTAATCAAAAAATATGAATCATTAAATTTGACATAAAGCACAAAGTTATGTCGATTCGCTTCGTATCGCACTTGAGTCTGGTGGGCTATATATTTGGTGGAGCAATTGACGGAAACTTCCCCATGATGCGGCTTACGATGATCCTGCTCGGCATTGATTTTTTGCGTTCCCACTGGCGTGGGCTGCGTCGTTTCGGTTGGATTACGCTTATTGCCGGAATAGTCGTTTTTCTTGATGCCCTGGATGGCTCGCTCTATTTCCCTATCGAGCCATTCGCCTGCCTGCTGCTGTTTGAAGGTGCTGCGACATTGATGGTCGCGCATAGCGGTATGGGTGGGCAACGCATTCTGCGCTACGTTAAAGGCGCGGCATTTTCCCTTGCGGCGCTGTTGATTCTGGCCGGTCATCACCACGGTAACTTCGTGTTATCGGTGATCTTTGGCTTGTTGTTTTTCTTCGATGGCACTCTGCAAATCGCTTCAGCTGTGGTGGTGCGTTATCGCCGATGGCGGCCCGCTTTGTGGGGGGGCATTGCCGAAATTGCGCTGGCGATATTTTTCTTCCAGCCCTGGCCGTCAAACTATGAAGGAACGGTTCCTTATTGCCTCGGGTTAGGCCTGGCATTTGCGGGCTGGAACCTGTTTATTCTCGCCATGCGCGTTAAAAATGCCGCTGAGAATCCGGGTCTTAAAGGTTCAGTATTTATGGCAGAAGCCGACCATCTTCCGCCTGACGTTGTGGAGTGGGACGGCCCACCGGACGATGACGAAAGAGCGCTGACGGTTCACGTCTGGACACCCGTCGGATCCGCCGCAGGAGAAGCGCTCCCCCGTCCGGTGATCAGCCGTTATATCGCAGCGGTCGATCGCAACGGCGTGATCTCGACTGGTCACGCCGCACTGGAATCTCCCGGCGGGGTTTACATCAGCCTCTATCCTGCTGAGCTTATCGACCAGTCGCCAGATGAGTTTGCCCGCCTGCTGCGGGCCACGCCTGAAAACAACGTGCCGGGGATTTTCCAGCCGGATTACGCAACGGAATCCGCAAAGTGGTGCCCATCCACAAGAAAAGTACGAATCCGTAATTACAGCGAAGCACGGCTAAAAGCGTTTTGGGAAAGCTATCGCCAGAATGAATCCTACAATTTGACCTATCGAAACTGTTCGAGCAGTGTGGCGCGGGCTTTGGAAGCGGCACTTGAGGGGTCGGTCGGCAGGCTTTGGCAAAAGCGTGGTTTCTGGATGGCGATGGGAAAACTGATGTCGACGCCGGAACTTTGGGTCGCACTGCAACTGCGTAAACGGGCTGAAACCATGGCGTGGACGCCAGGCCTGATGCTGGATTACGCTCGCGCACTGAGTATGCTGGCCGATCCACGTCCAACCGGTTGGTTGAATACCAGCGGACGGGCGCTGAAAAAAATGCTTCAGCGCCGCGTCGCCTGGGGAAAAGGCAAAAGCGGCGAGGAAGTTACCGAGGATTAATGTTAAACATCAGCGACTAATTTCGCCGCCGCCTTGCGGTGCCGGGATATCAGATCCGGCACATCCAACCCGACGATATTGCCGTCGGTCACTCGCCATTTACCGCCAACCATCACGTGTTCTGCCCTTTCTGCACCGCATAACAACAGGGCTGAAATCGCATCGTGGCTGCCACTAAAGCGGAGTTCGTCCTGAGCAAACAGCGCCAAATCGGCCTGCTTCCCGACGGCAATTTCGCCAATATCGCTACGCCCAATCAGTTTTGCCGAGCCACGCGTCGCCCAGCCTAACACTCTGTGCGGAGTAATCGCTTCAGCGCCATAACGCAGGCGCTGTAAATACAATGCTTGCCGCGCCTCGTACATGATGTTTGACGCATCGTTTGAAGCGGAACCATCAACACCGAGGCCAACTGGCGCACCGGCATTTTCCAAATCAACCGTCGGGCACATGCCTGATGCGAGACGCATATTTGAAACCGGACAATGACAGACACCGACTCCCGCTCGCCCCAGGCGCTGAATTTCACTCTTATTAAAATGGATGCCGTGGGCAAGCCAGGTTCGGTCATTTAGCCAGCCAACACTTTCCAGATAATCCACGGTACGCAAGCCAAAACGTTGCAGACAGAAGTTTTCTTCATCTATGGTTTCAGCCAGATGCGTATGCAGCCGCACGTCCTCTTGCTGCGCAAGTTGGGCGCTATCCCGCATAATTTCAGTGGTCACAGAAAACGGCGAACATGGAGCGAGCGCGATTTGTAGCCACGCCCCTTCCCCGCGCTGATGGTAACGTTTAATCAATCTTTCGCTATCACGCAGAATTGTCCCGGCCTGTTGTACTGTGTGGCGAGGAGGCAACCCACCGTCATCTTCACCCAGGCTCATCGAGCCGCGCGTTAATACGGCACGCATGCCAATTTCGTTCACCACATCAACCTGCACATCGATGGCCTCCTCCATGCCCTGCGGGAAAAGGTAGTGATGGTCCGTTGTGGTTGTGCAACCGGAAAGCAGCAGCTCAGCCATCGCCACTTTACTGGCCAGCGCTAAAGCTTCGGCATCAAGCCGCGCCCAAACCGGATAGAGTTGTTTTAACCAGGGAAACAGCGGCACGTTAACCACCGGTGCCCACGCTCGGGTCAGAGTCTGATAGAAATGGTGGTGTGTGTTGATAAGTCCGGGTAACAAGACAAGTTCGCGAGCATCAAACACAGAGTCACATGGAACTGCGGGCTTGCCACCCAGGGGAATTAATTCACGAATGATTGCCCCTTCGATCACTACGCCACCTGCGGCGTCTTGCGAATTGGCGGTAAAAACTGCGCGGGGATTTTTGATCCACAAACGTTGGTCAGACATATCTGGCTCCTGAATATTAAAAAGTGAAGGAAGCCAGCTCAGTTATGGCCTGTCTGCTGATCCAGGCATTGCGGGGGCAATGTTGCCATTCTAACAGGAAACTGATGGGGCATCATCGCATCGTCTTATGGCTGTTATCAGGCAGGTGAAAGTGTTAAGGATTAACGAAAATGGGCTTCGCGGAACACGCAGGCGAAGCCCAATATTTGCGGATAATTATTTGCTAATTACTTTGCTGCTACTGCCGGTTTTGCAGTATCAGCCGCTTTAACCGTGATTTCAGGCACTTTGCCAAAATCCAGTTTGGTTGCATTCAATTTGGTGGTCAGGTCAGCGGTGACATCGAGTTCCGGCGCAACCGAAACTGCAGTCTGCATAGGCATAATGGCAGCAATTTTCTTTTCAGTGCGATAGGCATCAGCTGCCTGTTTTACCGCTGCCAACACAACCTGGCGTGCGGCGCGTTGCTGACCTTGCCATTGCTGAGCAATAATTTTTTTATCTGCCTGGCGCGCGGCCGCGACTTTATCTGCAGGCAGCGTGGCATAATTCTTTTCTGCCAGTTGCAGGCCTTTATGCAGATTTTCATTTACTGCTTTGAGATACGCTTGTTCTTGCTTAACCAGACCTGAATCCAGTGCGACCTTTTCCACATTAATAAATTTCATTTCAACTTCTCCAGCTTGTTTCGCATCGCAACCAACCAGCAAGGTACCAGCAACCATTACAGCGATTACGGCACCCGTCATCTGACGCATTAAATTTCGTTTCATTTGATACTAATCCCTGTAGGAAATTAAAATATAAGCACCGGCTAATTCATAAGTTATGAATATACATCGCCATCATTATATTTGCGCACCACATAGTAAAATAACCAATATCTTAAACCAGCCGCTATAATAGTGATTCTCAATATAAAATTAAACCCGCAATCCAGAATTGTATTTAACCAACCATGTTTAAACGGCGAGCGGTTTCATAATGTTCAACCCAATAACGGTTCGCCAGAGAAGACATGGTGACACCGACACTGCTTGAGGCGTGGACAAACTGGTTATCGCCAACATAAACACCGACATGGCGCATCCCCGGCGACGTTCTAAAAAAGACTAAATCACCCGGCTCGAGTTTTTCTTTGCTGACAGGCTGCCCATTTTTTATTTGCTGCGTTGTGGTTCTCGGTAATGATTTATGGAATGAATCGCTAAATATATGCTGCATCAGTGCAGAACAATCGACACCTTGATGTGTCGTACCGCCAAGGTGATAACGCGTTCCTTTCCAGTTTGAAAATTGTGCCAATATGGCAGACTTAATACTATTGGTATTACCGTGATCATCATTCTTTATATAGTTCCCTTTTTCAGAGAACACATCTTTCTTAGCAAGCGACTGGCTTGCGATTGATGCAAATTCCTTTGGCATATTAAAAGCAAAGGAATTTGCACTAAAAATAACAGGAATAATAAACAAAGTTGCGGCAATTAATTTTTTTAAACGAGGCATAAGAAATATCTTTCATCTACTGGCAAATACAGCGAAACAAGCCATTGCTGATTTTTAGCAATGGGACGAACAACTCCTTTTGGGTGAGCAAATAATAACCGCTGTATGAAATTTAGCCACGAGAGAATCGGTCTATTTTTAGACTTCTATTTTTTTTATTTTAAAAACAGCCTGATACTGAGTCAGGCTGTTTGGCATGGCGCTTACACATTGTGGAGACTGACTTCCGGCCGCTGGTAATGCGGCCAAACCAGTGCCACCAGCGCTGGGTAAGCATCCTGGCTGAACTCATCAAAACACTGCCGTAAGTTCAGCACTTCGATGTCAGCAAAAGAGACTTTTTCACCCTCAGTGCAACGTTTTCTGAGATTGTCGTAATAGCGATAGATAGCGGAATTTAAATCGCTGCATCGCCGTTGGGCACTAAAGAGTTTGGGATCGGCGCTAAGCATATCGATACTCATACGCTTAATAGTGGCGTGGTTAAAATCTGCATATTCATGGCTTACTCGCCAATAATAATCAGGGGTGATTTTTGAAATTAATTTCGCAAAGTAATCTTCATGTTCATCACTCTGCGAGAAATTTAATTTAGGGGAAGCCTGAGGGATGGGGTTGACGCTGGAATGGGATTTTTCACGCATTAGCATCAATACACCGCACAGCAACAATAGTATTAATACAATTGAATAAAAGACACTTTGCATGGGGACTCCTGTTTTTTTTATAGTAATTTTGAGGCAAAATGTTGTCAACGCTATTCTTGGTGACTACGCATCTCATTCTATTGATATGACAGGATATTTATATATGTTACCTAAAAACATGGTACCAGGAATGCTTCCTGCTATGCAGGTTGCATTTATACCATTAGCAGAAGATAGCGCTCTAACACTAAATCCCCAGGATAATATTTTATCGCTCGAGAAAACGGTTCTTAGCGCAAATCATTACGCTGGGCAGGCGAAAAATACTCTGCTTGAAGAAAGCGACCGACATTTAAAAGACCGATTATTTTGCGCGCTTAAAATTGAAGCGCTGGTCACCGTATTAAATGAATTAATTGAGCAAGAAAAGATCAGTCCTGCCGACCTGCAAATGCTAATAGAAGATAAAGAATTGCAGATAAGTCACCATTCACAGCAAATCTGGGTCAATCAACTCACCCAGGAAAAAAGCTGGCCGATGTTTTATTCACTGGACGAGTAATCTCAATGTCTGACGAACTTCCTGAGGTTCTGCACAGTTCCGATTCACCTGTGGGTGCAGAATCCGATAACACCTTATTACGCGAAAACATTGCAGCACTAGTGCAGATTAAAAATGGAAATATTGCGCGCTTTACCCAAAGCCAGCTCAATATCACCTCGGCACTGGTTGAACAGAAATGGCATAACCGCCACCAGATCTTTCCCTGGCGGGTAAAAGAAGAAGTTTACGGAGCGGTGCTCTGTGAAATCATCGCCCACCAGCCGCGGTGGAAAAACGAGATCCTTGCCCGGCTTGAAGTGGTTTATCAGAAACTAAGATATGAAGAGGCGCAAAGTTTGTCGTGCACGCGTGCGTTGCTGGAAAACAACTACAAAACTCCGCATTTGTAAGGCGTTAAAGTATGCTCGCCTTCACTAATAATTTCGGTCACATCAGCCTGCTCACCTATCCGAACTTCACTCACCCGGTCAAATTTACTCTTGTCGATCAACAGCAAGGACTGTGCTGATCGCTTGAGCAACATCGTTTTATATTCGGCATTCCAGCTGCGCGTGTCCCATAACGTTCCGTCGCTATCCACTCCCTCGCAGGAAAACAGGAACAAGTCGATATCCATCGATTTAAGATGCGCTGCCAGCGGGGCATTGATATAGCAGGCATATTTGCGCTGGAGAAGACCGCCAGTGCTAATCAGCTTAATATGCTCGCGCCTGGATAACGCCTGGCAAATACGTTCACTATTGGTGAAAACAGTGAGAGGAATATCTGGCAGTAATCGCGCCAGATACCAACACGTTGAGCTGGCATCCAGTGCAATCACCATGCCCGGCACAATCCAGGCCAGAGCACGATGAGCAATATCCGCTTTGCTATTGAGATGGCTTTTCAGGCGGGCGGTGAAAGGATCACCGCTTTCGTCTGCGCCTCGATTAATGCGCTTTGCCCGCCCATGTTGGCGAACAATTTTCCCCTGCTTTTGTAGTACACGCAGATCGCGCCGCACAGTTTCCTGGCTCACGCCTAATAACTGCGCCAGCTGTTGTGTGGTCAGATTGTTGTACTGCTCGACAAGTTGAACCAGTTGCTGGTGGCGTTCGGTTTTCATTAGCGCGTGTCTCCTGGCAATGCCCGAGATTAGCCCAGCAAAACCATTCGTGCCAGGCGAAACACGGAAATCGCCAGCTGTCGCTCATTCGCTTTATGAAAAAGCGGCCTGCTAGTTTAACCAGCAGGCCGCTCTATATATGTGATGCGATGGAGAGAAAGGAAAATTGATGCTTATTGGGTTTTCGTGACTTCTTGCCCAACCAGGCCAATCTTCAAATACCCTGCCTGATGCAGCGTATCCATCACATTCATCATCGTTTCGTAATCAACTGATTTGTCGGCACGGAAGAAAATCGTGGTGTCTTTCTTGCCTTCTGTCGCAGCAATCAGAGCATTGACCATGCTCTCTTTGGTCACTTCATCGTTGCCGATAAACATCGTGTGATCGGCTTTGACAGACAGGTAGACCGGTTTTTCCGGGCGCGGCTGCGGCTGGCTTGAAGACGCGGGAAGGTTAACCTTCACATCGACGGTCGCCAGCGGCGCTGCCACCATGAAGATAATCAGCAATACCAACATGACATCGATAAAAGGTGTCACGTTGATTTCGTGCATTTCACCGTTATCGTCGAGATTTTCGTTAAGACGCAAAGCCATGGGATCAACCTACACGCAGTTTCTGAGCGGTACGAACCGGGCGAGCAAGAGAACTGGCTGCTAAATCGAGGTCACGGCTTTGCAGCAGTAAAACCTGAGCAGCAACGTCGCCCAGAGAAGCTTTGTAACCGCCAATCACCCGAGCAAATACGTTGTAGATAACAACCGCCGGAATCGCTGCCACCAGGCCGATAGCCGTTGCCAGCAAGGCTTCGGCAATACCTGGTGCAACAACAGCAAGGTTAGTAGTTTGTGACTGTGCGATACCAATAAAGCTGTTCATGATGCCCCAGACGGTACCAAACAGACCGACAAACGGGGAAATGGCACCAATAGTCGCCAGAAAGCCATTACCGCGCCCCATGTGGCGACCCACCGCCGCAACTCGGCGCTCAAGGCGAAAACCGGTACGCTCTTTAATGCCTTCGTTATCTTCGCTACCTGTGGAAAGCTCAAGCTCATTTTGCGCTTCATTAATAAGCATCGTGCTCAGGCTTTTTGCATCAAACGTTTCGGCCATTTCGCTGGCTTCATCCAGAGAGCGGGCATGAGCTAAATGTTGTTGTTCACGCTTCAGACGGCGCTTTTGCGACATCAGCTCAACACTTTTGCTAAAGAAGATTGCCCAGGTGACGACAGAGGCCAGAATCAGGCCGATCATCACAATCTTTACCACGATGTCAGCATGCTGATACATGCCCCAGACAGAGAGATCTGTCTGCATCAAATTATTCGTCACTCTTACTCTCCACCGCGAAATAATACTAAAACTGTGCGCAATAATATCAAAACGACATCGAATTGATAGTAGTTCTCATTAGTATTTAAAGAGTGCCTTAAATTGTCCATGGATTCCTTGCGTTTACGCAGCAAAAGCATGATAAGTTAGTTTTGGACATCCAGATGGTTAAATAGGGCAAAGTGAACATGACTGACAAGCACATTGAAACGGCGCTGGTTAATGCCGGGCGCGATAAAAAATTCACCCAGGGTTCGGTTAACAGCGTCATTCAACGCGCGTCATCATTGGTTTTTGAAACCGTCGAAGCCAAAAAACAGGCCACGGCAAACCGCGCGAAAGGCGAGCTGTTTTATGGTCGCCGTGGCACCCTGACCCACTTCTCGTTGCAAGAAGCCATGTGCGAACTGGAAGGCGGTGCGGGTTGCGCACTTTACCCTTGCGGTGCCGCAGCCGTCGCCAATGCGATTCTGGCCTTTGTCGAACATGGCGATAATGTGCTGATGACCGGCTCCGCCTACGAACCCAGCCAGGATTTCTGCACCAAAATCCTCGCTAAACTCGGCGTCACGACCACCTGGTTTGACCCGATGATTGGCGCAGGCATTGCCCAACTCGTGCAACCCAATACTAAAGTTGTATTTCTGGAATCGCCTGGTTCGATAACAATGGAAGTACATGACGTTCCAGCCATTGTTCAGGCGATACGCAGCGTGGCCCCTGACGCCATCATCATGATCGATAACACCTGGGCGGCGGGCATTTTGTTTAAAGCGCTGGATTTCGGCATTGATATTTCAATTCAGGCGGGAACCAAATACCTGATTGGCCATTCGGATGCGATGGTCGGAACGGCGGTATCAAACGCCCGCTGCTGGGATCAGTTGCGTGAGAACTCGTATCTGATGGGGCAAATGCTGGATGCAGATACTGCTTATATGACCAGCCGTGGTTTGCGCACATTAGGCGTGCGTCTGCGTCAACATCATGAAAGCAGCCTGAAAATTGCCGAATGGCTGGCGCAACATCCGCAGGTTGAGCGCGTCAATCATCCTGCATTGCCAGGCAGCAAAGGCCACGAGTTTTGGAAACGAGACTTTACAGGGAGCAGCGGCTTGTTCTCATTTGTGCTTAAAAAGCGTTTGAATAATGACCAGTATCAAAGCTACCTGGACAATTTCAACTACTTTAGTATGGCCTATTCATGGGGCGGATATGAATCGCTGATTCTGGCCAACCAGCCAGAAGAACTGGCGGAGATTCGCCCTGCCGGGGGAATAGACTTCACCGGAACGCTGGTGCGTGTTCATATCGGGCTGGAGAATGTGGACGACCTGATTGCCGATCTGGACGCAGGTTTCCAGCGTATCGCCTAAAATTGCCAAATGTGGACACCGCAAAGAACAGTTTTTTTGCTTTCATGGTGATTTGTTGAGCCTGTGATCAAGGTGTCGCAGGCCATTTAGCGTTACACTATGTCCCTAAAATTAAGGTGCGCCTAAGCTAATGACTTTAGATTTAGGTGCGCCCAATAAAGCGGTTCCACAGGATTTGCCATGGCTGTTATACACAATATTGTTCAGGCGCTTTGGCAACATGATTTTGCTGCACTCGCGGACCCTCATGTTGTTGGAGTGGTTTATTGCGTCATGTTTGCGACGCTGTTTCTCGAAAATGGATTACTACCCGCCTCATTTTTGCCGGGCGACAGTCTGCTGTTACTCGCGGGAGCCTTAGTGGCGAAAGGGGTGATGGGTTTTGTCCCCACCTTATTGATCCTCACCGCGGCGGCGAGCCTTGGCTGCTGGTTGAGCTACGCACAAGGGCGCTGGCTCGGTAATACCAAAATAGTGAAAAGCTGGCTGAAGCAACTACCACCGCAATACCACCAGCGGGCGACGGTGATGTTTGACCGGCACGGGTTAGCCGCTTTGTTAGCGGGCCGCTTTTTAGCGTTTGTCCGCACGTTATTGCCTACCATGGCGGGGATTTCTGGGCTCAGCAATCGTCGCTTCCAGGTGTTTAACTGGTTAAGTGGACTGTTATGGGTCGGCAGTGTGACGAGTCTGGGCTTTGCCCTGAGCATGATTCCATTTGTGAAACGCCATGAAGATCAGGTGATGACTTGCCTGATGGTGCTACCGATGGCGCTGCTGGTAGCAGGACTTGTGGGTACTCTGTTTGTGGTCATCAAGAAAAAATTTAACCCGGCATAAGACATTACAGGGTGGATAACGTGACATTATCCACCCCGCTAACGCTGTTCACTTTCCTTTAAATCACCCGCATCCGCGCAGCATCTTCCCCCGGCGTCACACCAAAGTAACGCTTAAACTCGCGGCTAAACTGCGATGCACTTTCGTACCCGACACGAATCGCCGCGGTACTGGCTTTAATCCCATCATGCAAAATCAGCATTCGCGCTTTGTGCAAACGGTAACTCTTGAGATATTGCAGCGGCGAGGTGCTGGTGACCGACTTAAAGTTGTGATGAAACGCCGAAACACTCATGTTCGCTTCTGCGGCGAGTTGGTCCACCGACAGGTTTTCTGTGTACTGCGTTTCAATGCGCCTGAGCACCCGGCTTATCAGGCTGAAATGCGTCTGCCGGCTAACCAGCGCCAGCAGTGCCGCACCGCATGACCCCACCAGAATGTGATAGAGAATCTCGCGGATAATTTGTTTGCCCAAGATACGCGCATCGAGCGGGTGTTCCAGCACGTCCAGCAAGCGCTCGGCAGCACAAAGGATTTCTTCAGATAGCTGGGCGGAGTTAATCCCGGTCGAGCAGGTTTGCGGGTGCGATAAATCATCTTCGCCGATATCCATCAGCAAATCCTGAAGCTGCAAAATATCAATATTAATGCGCAGTCCGGCCAACGGTACTTCAGGGGTAGCAAAGGTTTCACATTCAAAAGGGAGTGGGACGGTCAATAGCAGGTATTCGTTGGCATCATAGCGAAACACGCGATCATTCAGATAACCCGTTTTATGGCCGGAAAAGAGAATAATGATCCCCGGCTCATACATAACTGGCGTGCGCGCATAGGGTTTCGTGCCATACAGTAAGCTAACGTTTGGCAGAGAACTCAGGCCACTATTTTCTTTTTGTATCAATAAATTAATTTTGTTAGTTAACTGCTGACAAATCGCCTTCCGCTTCATTTTCCTGCGCTCCGCATGGCTTTTCTACCGATGTCAGTGTGCAACTAATTCTTTCATTTCTCCAGCACCCAGGAGAAATAGGCAAGATAAAGGCAGGAATAAGCATTGAGAGATAGCCACCCGAGGCCGACAATGGCTACCATCAAATGCGATAAGCAATCTCTGTTTACCCAAGCAAAGGGAACCAATAATGAACAATTTCAACCTACACACCCCGACTCGCATCCTGTTTGGTAAAGGCGCTGTTTCCGAACTGCGTGCACAAATTCCAGCAGGTGCCCGCGTTCTGATTACCTACGGCGGCGGCAGCGTGAAGAAAAATGGCGTACTGGACCAGGTTTACTCCCAACTTGAAGGGCTGGACGTGCTCGAGTTTAGCGGTATTGAACCGAACCCGACTTACGAAACGCTGATGAAAGCAGTCGAAATCGTTCGCCAGCAGAAAGTCACTTTCCTGTTAGCCGTCGGCGGTGGTTCTGTGCTGGATGGTACTAAGTTCATCGCCGCGGCAGCCAACTACCCGGCTGATATCGACCCATGGAATATTCTGCTGACTCACGGCAATGATGTGAAAAGCGCCATCCCAATGGGCTCTGTTCTGACACTGCCAGCAACCGGTTCTGAATCTAACAAAGGTGCTGTCGTATCTCGCCGTACTACAGGCGACAAACAGGCATTTATGTCTGAACACGTGCAGCCTGTCTTTGCGGTGCTTGATCCGGTTTATACCTACACGCTGCCACCACGTCAGGTCGCAAATGGTGTGGTGGATGCGTTTGTGCATACCGTTGAGCAATACATTACTTATCCGGTAAACGCCAAAGTGCAGGACCGTTTTGCCGAAGGCATTCTGTTAACTCTGGTTGAAGATGGCCCGAAAGCGCTGAAAGAACCTGAAAACTATGACGTTCGTGCCAACGTAATGTGGGCGGCGACCATGGCGTTAAACGGCCTGATTGGTGCTGGCGTACCGCAAGACTGGGCAACTCATATGCTGGGTCACGAACTGACCGCGATGCACGGACTGGATCACGCGCAAACTCTGGCGGTGGTTCTGCCATCGTTGCTGAACGAAAAACGTAACGAGAAACGCGGCAAACTGCTGCAATATGCTGAGCGCGTGTGGAATATCACTGCAGGTTCTGAAGAAGAACGTATTGATGCGGCGATTGCTGCAACGCGCAATTTCTTCGAGCAGATGGGCGCACCAACTCGCCTGTCTGCCTACGGTCTGGATGGCAGCACTATCCCGGCTCTGTTGGTGAAACTGGAAGAAAAAGGCATGACTAAATTGGGTGAGCGCCAGGACATTACTCTGGACGTGAGCCGTCGTATTTACGAAGCTGCACGCTAAGTAATTTAGTCAATTGGTTCTCGTTTTTGAGTATTTGGTCCAGACTTAAACCCTAAATAATTCAGGTTGCAGGATTAGCCAACGCCCCTGCAACTTGAATTATGTGAGTTTAATCATTAAGGAGGAATACATGGCGACTCCAACTGTAATCAAGCTCCAGGATGGAAATGTAATGCCGCAATTGGGCCTCGGTGTCTGGCAAGCCAGCAACGAGCAAGTTCTGATTGCCATCGATAAAGCGCTGGAAGTCGGCTATCGATCGATTGATACCGCCGCCGCGTATAAGAATGAAGACGGCGTGGGCAGTGCGCTAAAACAAGCGGGTATTCCGCGTGAAGAGCTGTTTATCACCACCAAACTGTGGAACGACGATCAACAACGTCCACGCCAGGCGCTGGAAGATAGCCTCGAAAAACTGCAACTGGATTATGTCGACCTCTATTTGATGCACTGGCCGGTGCCGAGCAAAGATCATTATGTTGAAGCCTGGAAAGGGATGATTGAGCTGCAAAAACTAGGCCTGGTTAAAAGCATTGGCGTGTGTAACTTCCAGCTCAACCACCTTCAGCGTTTGATTGATGAAACGGGTGTCTCACCGGTAATCAACCAGATAGAACTCCATCCGTTGCTGCAACAGCGTCAACTTCATGCCTGGAATGCCACACACAAGATTCAGACCGAGTCCTGGAGCCCGCTGGCTCAGGGTGGTGACGGTGTGTTCGATAAGAAAATCATCCGCGACCTGGCCGATAAATACGGCAAAACGCCGGCACAAATTGTGATTCGCTGGCACCTGGATAGCGGCCTGGTGGTTATCCCGAAATCGGTGACGCCAGCGCGTATTGCTGAGAACTTTAACGTGTTTGATTTCCGTCTTGATAAAGACGAGTTAAGCGAGATTGCGAAGTTGGATAGCAGTAAGCGTCTGGGACCAGACCCTGATGTGTTTGGGAGTTAACGTTTAGTACGGCCCTCACCCCGGCCCTCTCCCTGATGGAGAGGGAGAAAACCGTGGTAATCCTCTTCTGGGGCAGAGGGAGAAAACCGAGCAGTCCCCTCTCCTGTGGGAGAGGGTTAGGGTGAGGGCATTAACTATGCCGGACGCTTCCTGTTCGCAGGCTTCGACGCAGCTTTAGCCGCTGGTTTTGCACCCACGTTAGGTTTCGCACCCGCAGCAGGCTTCGCGCCCGCTTGCGGAGCACGACGCTGATGTGTCATTGGCGTATGTTTTGTCAGTGCCGGACGAGCACCACGATTGTAGCGACGCGCTTCACGCATCTCCTCAAGCGTTGGCGAAGGCACCAGACATTCACGACGGCCACCGATCAGGTGCTTTTTACCCATCTCTTCCAGCGCTTCACGAATCATCGGCCAGTTAGCAGGATCGTGATAACGCAGCAGCGCTTTGTGCAGACGACGCTGGCGGTCACCTTTCGGCACCACAACTTCTTCACTCTTGTAACTGATCTTACCCAGCGGGTTCTTGCCGGTGTAATACATGGTGGTGGAGTTCGCCAGCGGTGACGGATAGAAGTTCTGTACCTGATCCAAACGGAAACGGTTTTTCTTCAGCCATAGCGCCAGATTCACCATATCTTCATCGCGCGTACCAGGGTGCGCCGAGATGAAATACGGAATCAGGTACTGCTCCTTTCCAGCTTGTTTAGAGTAGGTGTCAAACAGCTCTTTGAAGCGCTGATAGCTGCCCATACCCGGTTTCATCATCTTAGAAAGCGGCCCTTCTTCGGTATGTTCCGGGGCAATCTTCAGATATCCACCAACGTGGTGCGTCGCCAGTTCTTTGATATAGCGAGGATCTTCTACCGCGATGTCGTAACGAACACCGGAAGCGATCAGGATCTTCTTAACACCTTTAATCTCACGGGCGCGGCGATACAAGTTGATCGTCGGCTCATGGTTTGTGTCCATGTGCGGACAAATGTCCGGATAGACGCACGACAGACGGCGGCAGGTTTGTTCCGCACGTGGCGATTTGCAGCGCAGCATATACATGTTAGCTGTTGGGCCACCCAGATCGGAAACCACGCCGGTGAAGCCAGGCACCGTATCGCGCATCGCTTCAATTTCGCTGATGATCGAATCTTCAGAACGGCTCTGAATAATGCGGCCTTCGTGTTCGGTGATGGAACAGAACGAACAGCCACCAAAGCAACCACGCATGATATTCACCGAGAAGCGAATCATCTCATACGCAGGAATACGCGCCTTGCCATACGCAGGATGCGGAACGCGCTTATAAGGCAGAGCAAACACACTGTCCATCTCTTCGGTGGAAAGCGGGATGGCTGGCGGGTTAATCCAGATGTAACGGTCACCGTGTTTTTGCATCAACGCACGAGCACAACCAGGGTTGGTTTCATGGTGCAAAATACGTGAAGCGTGCGCGTAGAGAACTTTGTCGTTTTTAACTTTTTCGTACGACGGCAGCAACACGTAGGTTTTTTCCCACGGTTTCATCGGTGCAGGCTTCACAACAATCGCTTTCGCTTCGTTGATTGGCTTTTCCGGTTTACCGGTTTCTGCACAAGGCAAATCTTCACCGTAAGGGTGTGGAATGGGGTCGATACGACCAGGCATATCCAGACGCGTAGAATCCACGCCAGACCAACCTGGCATCGCTTCTTTACGCATCATCGCGGTGTTACGCACATCGCCGATTTCGTCGATTTTCTCGCCCATTGCCAGGCGATGAGCCACTTCCACCAGCGGACGTTCACCGTTGCCGAAAATCAACATGTCGGCTTTGGCATCCACCAGAATGGAACGACGAACGGTATCAGACCAGTAATCGTAGTGCGCTGTACGGCGCAGGCTCGCTTCAATACCGCCAAGGATAACCGGCACATCACGCCAGGCTTCTTTGCAGCGTTGGGTATAAGCAAGTGAGGCGCGATCCGGGCGTTTACCTGCCACGTTATCAGGCGTATACGCATCGTCATGACGCAGTTTGCGGTCAGCGGTATAGCGGTTGATCATCGAATCCATGTTACCCGCAGTCACCCCGAAGAACAGGTTCGGTTTACCCAGGCGCATGAAGTCTTCTTTACTGTTCCAGTCTGGCTGGGCGATGATCCCCACGCGGAAACCCTGGGCTTCCAGCATACGGCCACAAATCGCCATACCAAAACTTGGATGGTCAACGTAAGCATCTCCGGTAACCAGAATGATGTCACAGCTATCCCAGCCTAAATCGTCCATTTCCTTACGTGACATGGGTAAAAACGGTGCCGGGCCAAAACAGGCTGCCCAGTATTGAGGCCACGAAAAGAGTTCGCGATCGGGCTGGATCAAGCTTATAGAGCTCATAATGCTTCCGAAAAATGAATAAAAAATGATTTAAAAATAACCAAAGCCGGCGATTATACGCTTTTATTGGGTAATAAATGAAGGATTATTGCGGGCGATCAATGTTTTCTTGCCCTCACCCCAACCCTCTCCCTCAGGAGAGGGGGAACACCGAATCTTCCCTCTCCCTCAGTGATCGAGGGCGGACACCGAATCGTCCCTCTCCCTCAGGGAGAGGGCCAGGGTGAGGGTAGTTTACGGCGCAGGCTGCACTAACAACTGCCCAATAGAGCCACGGTCCGCCATTTCCAGCGTTTGGCTGGAATAAAGGAACGGGAAATGTTCCCAGGAAGGTTGGCCAAAGTACACGAGTAGCTCGACTTGCCCATCAACCCAAACCGTATCTTTCCAGCCTCGGTCTTCACCAAACGGTGCCGCACCATTGACGTTTTTAATCAGGAAGCTCACACCTTCGATATGGAAAGATTGCGGCATATCAGCACGCACCGTCCAGCGCTCCCAGGTGCCTTGCTGAGTCTGAATATCAATGCGCTTCATATCCCACAGTTGGCCGTTAATACCAGGGTCATCACCCAGCGCAATATCACGGCTACGTGATGGGTTACCGTTGATAATCTCTTCCGGTAGCAGACGCATTGGTAACGTATCGGTCACCAAAGGCAGCAGACCGGTTGCACGAAGGGTGAGAACCAGCGTGGAGATAAGAATACTTGAGGGTTCAAAGAAGCCACGGATCCTGTCCATGATACCGGCAGCTTCACCGCAGGTTATCGACACCTCTTTGCCGTCGGTCATATCAACCAGAATCTCGCGACGCTCACCCGGTGCCAGTGAAAGTTGCTTAACAGAAACAGGTGCCGGGAGAAAACCCTGGTCGCTTGAAATCACGTGCATCGCACGGCCATCGCTCATTTGTAGCAAATAGCGGCGCGAGTTCGAGGCGTTAAGCAAACGCAAACGCACCCAACCGCGAGAGACCTCGACATACGGCCCTTGCACACCATTCACCAGCAGCGTATCCCCCACAAAACCACCACTACCCGGCTCTTCATATTCAGGCGCCCCGAAGTTATCAAGACGCTTATCCTGAATGATTACCGGGAAGTCATCGACGCCATAATGGTTGGGAATAGGTAACGATTTGCTGACTTCATCTTCGATAAGCCACATCCCCGCCAGGCCATTGTAGACCTGTTTCGCGGTGCGGTTTGGGGTGTTAGCGTGATACCACAATGTAGCAGCCTGCTGGCGAATTGGCAGAACAGGAGCCCAGTCTACATTTGGCGACATCATTCGTGCCGCGCCCCCCATTAACGGGCCTGGCACCTGCAAACCGGCAATCGTCATGGCGATATTTTCTTGCAGACGATTGCTGTAAATCATCTTCACGTCATCGCCGCTCCATACGCGGATGGTGGGCCCAAGATAACGCCCATTCAAGCCCCAAACGGGTGCTTTAGCGCCGCCAGTAAATGACCAATGTGCCCGTTGTAACGTCAGGAATAAAGGCTGACCACGGCGAGACTCCAGTAAAGGAGGAACGGGTAAAGGTTGCTGCATACCTGCCGCATTTGCCCTCAGTGGCACCGAGCCTGCACATAGTGCGACTCCTGATGCCTGTAAAAACTGACGCCGACTGAGTGACATAATAACTCCATGTGAAACTGACTAACGTGGGGCGGCACAACACGTACCGCCAAAATAAAAGCGCTCGGTGAAACGGATGACAAACCTCTTCGTAGGTCGGATAAGCACAGCGCCATCCGACAAAACTGGCGAAAATGGTGGATGGCGCGACCGCTTATCCACCCTACAGCACCGGTTTAGTGACCTTTGTCAACAATCCGGTTCAGTTCGCTTGTTTGCTTTCAACTCGACCGGAGGCTTCTCGCTCCGCGACTTCTTTATTTAGTTCATCGATTTTTGCCATCATAATTTCACGGCAATCGGTGGCAAGTTTACGCACCTGGTCTTTACCGTAATGGCTGATATCAATCGGCTGCAGCATTTCGACAATAACTAAACCATTATTCAAACGGTTCAGTTTAATTTTATTGCTGGTGTTGGAAACACACACCGGAATAATTGGGACGCCAGCAGCAATTGCGGCATGGAATGCACCGGTTTTAAATGGCAGCAGACCGCGACCACGGCTGCGAGTCCCTTCCGGGAACATCCACACCGACACATTACGTTTCTGAATTTGCGCCACAACCTGGGAAATGGTGCTGAGCGCCTTGGTACGATTATCACGGTCGATAAGCATATTCCCGGTAAGCCAATAAATTTGGCCAAAGAACGGGATCCACAACAGGCTTTTTTTCCCAACGGTCACCGTCGGTGGCTGCACAATACTAGCAGCCGTCACCATGTCGAAATTATTCTGATGGTTACAGATATAAATCGCCGTCGGATGATTTTCTACGCCCTCAGGCAAACGGGTTTCAACTTTCAAACCAAAGACAGGCGCAAGACGCCCAAAAAGATGACCAAACGTAGCAACATGGCGTGGGTTACGTGGGCTGAACAAGCAATAAATGCAGCCAAAAATGCACACCAGCAGGCAATAAATTATTACGATTATAAAACGTACGATGGATAGCATAACAACCTCAAAAGCCAAAACCGCTGACAAGTATACCCTAAATTCCAGGAGGAGCAGTCGCCCCACCTGCACCTGAAATATCGCGGATATATGACCTGCTTTAGCACAAAACACATCGTTCCGGCGGCCTGACGACCGCCAGAATCCGATTACTCTTCGCTGTCGCCCGCACTAGCACGCTGAGGTGAATCAACTTCAACACGATCAATGCGTTGTAGACCACGCATCAGCGTACCGCGACGACCGCGCTCACCGGTGATTTTCTGCAGTTCTTCTGGACGGAGTTTAATTTTGCGTTTGCCGACATGCAGCGTGACCGTGCTTTGTGGCGGCAAGACAAACAAATGTGCCAGTTTGTCATCACCTTTTGCCGCATCCGCAGAAGGAATCGAGATAATTTTATTCCCTTTGCCTTTGGAAAGTTGCGGCAAATCAGCGACCGGGAACATCAGCATGCGGCCTGCAGCGGTAATCGCCAGCAGCATATCGTCAGTGCTTGAGATTTCCATCGGCGGCATCACTTTCGCATTTTCCGGCAATGAAATCAGCGTCTTACCCGCACGATTACGCGACACTAAATCGTTGAAGGTACAAACGAAACCGTAGCCCGCATCAGATGCCATCAGCAGTTTTTGGTCGTCTGGCGCCATTAAGACATGCTCGACAACCGCACCCGGTGGTGGCGTGAGTTTACCGGTCAGCGGCTCACCCTGGCCACGTGCCGAGGGTAACGTTATTGGATCAAGTGCGTAGCTGCGTCCGGTGGAGTCAATAAACGCCACTGGCTGGTTGCTCTTCCCTTTAGCCGAACCAAGGAAGCTATCGCCTGCTTTATAGTTAAGTCCTTGCGCGTCAATGTCATGGCCTTTAGCGCTACGCACCCAGCCCATTTGTGAGAGCACAATGGTGACCGGTTCGGACGGAGTCATATCATGTTCGCTCATGGCTTTCGCTTCACCACGTTCACGCAGCGGTGAACGACGATCGTCGCCATAAGCGTCGGAATCAGCCTGCAACTCTTTCTTCAGCAAGGTATTCATTTTGCGTTCGGACGCCAGAATGCCCTGCAATTGGTCACGCTCTTTTTCCAGCTCGCTCTGCTCGCCGCGAATTTTCATCTCTTCGAGTTTTGCGAGGTGGCGCAATTTCAGCTCGAGGATAGATTCAGCCTGCGTTTCGCTTAATTCGAAACGCGACATCAACACGGGCTTGGGTTCGTCCTCGGTACGAATAATGTGAATCACTTCGTCAATATTGAGGAACGCCACCAGCAAACCTTCAAGGATGTGCAGGCGTTTGAGCACTTTCTCCAGACGATAACTCAGGCGACGGCGCACCGTTTCGCGACGATAAACCAGCCACTCAGTCAGGATTTCCAGCAGGTTTTTCACCGATGGACGATTATCCAGTCCGATCATATTGAGGTTGATGCGATAGCTTTTCTCAAGATCGGTAGTAGCAAACAGGTGGTTCATCACCTGTTCGACGTCGATACGGTTGGAACGTGGAACAATCACCAGGCGCGTCGGGTTTTCGTGGTTCGACTCATCGCGCAAGTCTTCAACCATCGGCAGCTTTTTAGCACGCATCTGATTGGCAATTTGCTCCAGCACGCGCGCGCCGGAAACTTGGTGAGGTAACGCGGTAATCACCACATCGCCATCTTCTTTTTTCCAGACTGCGCGCATACGCACAGAACCGCGGCCATTCTGGTAGATTTTACGAATTTCATCACGCGGGGTGATGATTTCGGCTTCGGTTGGGTAGTCCGGCCCCTGCACGATATCCAACAGCTCATCGAGCGTGGTTTTCGGCTGGTCAATCAGGGTGATTGCGGCTTTCGCCACTTCTCGCAAGTTATGTGGCGGGATGTCTGTTGCCATGCCGACTGCAATGCCAGTGGTGCCATTGAGCAGGATATTAGGCAGGCGCGCAGGTAGCATTTTCGGCTCCTGCATGGTGCCGTCAAAGTTCGGCACGTAGTCGACCGTCCCCTGCCCTAACTCACCCAGCAAGACTTCCGCATATTTTGACAGTCGCGACTCGGTATAACGCATCGCAGCGAAGGATTTCGGATCATCCGGAGCCCCCCAGTTCCCCTGCCCGTCAACTAACGGGTAGCGGTAAGAGAACGGCTGCGCCATCAGAACCATCGCTTCGTAACAGGCACTATCGCCGTGCGGATGGTATTTACCCAGAACGTCACCGACGGTACGGGCTGATTTTTTGAATTTAGCGCTGTTGCTTAACCCCAACTCTGACATCGCATAGACGATGCGACGCTGTACCGGCTTTAAGCCATCACCAATGAACGGCAGAGCGCGGTCCATAATGACGTACATGGAATAGTTGAGATACGCATTTTCCGTGAATTCGTGCAGCGCAAGGCGTTCTGCACCATCATGAGTTAAATCACTCATTAATTATTCATCCTCAAACTGACGAGCCGCATGTGGCCACAAACGGCGTAATTGCCGCCGATAGTACCTTATCTGGCAGTCGTAGTCACAGAGGAGTGAGTATCTTTAGGTGAAGCACAGAGATAAGAAATGAGCCGCAAATTGCGGCTCATTACAGAGAATTATTTCACTTTAGTAATTTGTTTCACGTCGATTTCAACGGAGTTCCAGTCTTTGTCCACTTCCCCTTGAATTTCAACATTATCTTGTGGGGTGATGGTCTGGCCGTTCCAGCGTTTCTGGTCGATATCGACGTTAATTGTGCCGGATGTATCGCGGAAGATGTAGTGGTCACCGCCGATGCGGGACTCAATCTTACCGCGCAAAGTGACCCAAGTATCATCAGACAATGACTTCGCCTGTGCCGCCGTGGTATTGCTGCCACTTGGACCGACAAAGCCGCCTGCGGCTTGAGTTTGTGTGGCGGCCGGAGCGGCATTCGGATCAGAGAACCCGCCTTGATTTGCAGCTAGTGCAGGTGCTGCGGTGATTGCGAGAATAGTCAAAATAGCGGCTACTTTTTTCATCGTTTATTTTCCTTATATGAATGAATTTCTGAATGCTATTTAACCGGAGAGATCTTAACGCGATCTTAATTTCTCCCTGAGAAATCGTATTTTTTAGAAAATTGCGCAGCTTGCCGAAGCATCGTATTTTTCCCCTGTACACACCTGCGCAAAAGTTATTAACTTCCGCTAAATAGACAGTAAGGGACAACGCATGCGCGTATTACTCATTGAAGACGATAAGCTCATTGGTGATGGATTAAAAGCCGGACTCACCAAAATGGGCTTTACTGTCGACTGGTTCACCGATGGCCAGCAAGGCCAGTCGGCACTTGGTCTGGCTCCTTACGATGCAGCAGTTCTCGATTTAAGCCTGCCAGGAATCGACGGGCTGGATATTCTAAAAACATGGCGTCGTAGTGGCCAAACTGAACCGGTACTCATTCTAACTGCCAGAGACACGCTGGAACAACGGGTTGAGGGGTTGCAGCTCGGTGCCGATGATTACTTGTGTAAACCCTTTGCGTTAATAGAAGTTGCCACCCGGCTGCAGGTTTTAATTCGTCGTAATCATGGGCAAGCACAATCGACGTTATTCCATGCAGGGGTTGAGCTCGACCCGATTAAATTAACCGTCACTCGCGATGGAGGGTCGTTGCAGTTAAAACCCAAAGAGTTTGCCTTGCTGGAATTATTCATGCGTAACGCCGGGCGCGTATTACCACGCACACTTATTGAAGAAAAACTTTATAACTGGGATGACGACGTTTCCCGAAACGCTCTGGAAGTACACATCCATCATTTACGCCGCAAACTCGGTAGCGGCTTTATTCGCACAGTGCACGGAATTGGTTATACGTTGGGCGAAGAATGATAAAAACACTGACTCAAAGTTTACGCGCCAGATTAATTGCCGGGTACATTTTGCTGACCCTTGTAGCATGGGTTGGCGCAAGCATTGCCGCCTGGCATCAAACCAGTAAAACGCTAAACAAACTGTTTGACACTCAGCAGGTGCTGTTTGCTAAACGCCTGAGTGCATTAGAACTGGATGGCGTGCAAGGTGATGCACAATTACCGCGCACTAAAACCATGATTTCCAACCATCGTGGTAAGCAAGACGACGACACGCTGGCCTTCGCCATATATACCGCCGATGGAAAGCTGTTACTCAACGATGGAGACAATGGCCGCAACCTCATCTGGCGCTACCAGCGCGACGGATTTACAGACGGAAAACTAGCTGGCGACGACGATATGTGGCGCATGGTGTGGGTCACCACACCAGATGGGAAATATCGGATTGTGGTGGGACAGGAATGGGAGTATCGGGAAGATCTGGCGCTGGATATTGTATTGTCGCAGATCACCCCATGGCTTATCGCGCTACCGCTGATTTTACTACTACTCGTATGGTTGGTTAGCCGCGCCCTTGCCCCACTTCACAAACTAGCGAATCAGTTACGTACCCGCAAACCTGACGATGACCGCGAGCTCCCGACCCAAACCTTGCCACAAGAAGTACGGCCACTGGTTATGGCACTCAATCAGCTCTTTTCGCGCACCGGGGAATTGATGCAGCGCGAACGGCGTTTTACCTCCGATGCAGCACACGAACTGCGCAGCCCTCTTGCCGCATTAAAAGTGCAGGCCGAAGTCGCGCAGCTTGCGCAGCATGACGAGCCAGTACGCGATCATGCCCTCAATAATCTCAGTGCGGGAATCGATCGCGCCACTCGCCTGGTTGATCAGTTGCTGACGCTATCACGCCTGGACTCTTTAGCGAGTTTGGATGATGTGCAGGAAGTCGCCTTTCAACTCTTGCTGCAAAATGCCGTGATGGACGCCTGGCACGAGGCACTACGTGCAGGTATTGATATTCGTCTTGATGTACAAGACCCGAGCGTGAAACGTCAGGGGCAACCGTTGTTGCTAAGTTTAATGGTCAGAAACTTGCTGGATAACGCTATACGTTACAGCCCGCGCGGTTGCGTGGTAGACGTCGTTCTGCAAAGTCACGAAATAACGATTACTGACAACGGGCCAGGCGTCAGTCCGGAGTTTTTAACTTCATTGGGTGAACGGTTCTTCCGCCCACCAGGACAGGAAAAAACCGGCAGCGGGCTGGGGTTATCTATAGTGCGGCGCATTGCTTCTTTGCATGGAATGCAAGCTCTCTTTATGAACACCAGTAGCGGCGGTTTCGAGGTTCGGATACGTTGGTAAAAAGGGTTTCACATTCGAATTATTGCGTTTTTAGCAAAAGTCTTTGCCTGTATGCGGCATTTTACAGTGACATTGATCACGGTACACTCCGCGCCATACGCAATAATTCGAGGACTAACTATGAGCAACATTCTGATTATCAATGGCGCGAAAAAATTCGCCCACTCAAACGGCCAACTTAATGACACCCTGACCGACGTCGCGGAAAGTTTTTTGCGCGACCTCGGGCATGATGTTTTGGTGACGCGTACCGACAGCGAGTACGACGTCAAAGAAGAAGTCGAAAAATATCTGTGGGCCGATACCGTGATTTACCAAATGCCGGGCTGGTGGATGGGCGCGCCGTGGACCATGAAAAAATACATCGATGATGTATTTACTGAGGGTCATGGTTCTCTGTATGCCAGCGATGGCCGTACCCGTTCAGACGCTGAGAAAAAATACGGTTCCGGTGGTCTGATTCAGGGCAAAACTTATATGCTTTCCCTGACCTGGAACGCCCCGTTACAAGCCTTTGAAGACAAAGAGCAGTTCTTCCATGGCGTGGGTGTTGATGGCGTTTATCTGCCATTCCATAAAGCTAACCAGTTCCTCGGTATGGAAGGCCTGCCGACCTTTATCGCTAACGATGTGATGAAAGTCCCTGATGTTCCGCGTTTTATCGCAGAATACCGCGAGCATCTCGGCCAAATTTTTGCTTAACTGTTGCCGTGTTTAAATGAAGGAGTCAGTCATGCTAACAGTAATAGCTGAAATTCGTACCCGTCCAGGCGCCCATCATCGCCAGGCGGTGATAGATGCTTTTGCAAAAATTATTCCTACTGTGCTCGAAGAAGAAGGTTGCTTCGGTTATGCGCCGCTGGTGGATCATAATGCGCAAGTCGCCTTCCAGACAGCCGCACCAGATTCCGTGTTTATGCTGGAAAAATGGGAAACTGTGGCTCACCTTGAAGCCCATCTGCAAACCCCGCATATGAAAGCTCACAGTGCCGCTGTCAAAGACGATGTTCTGGATGTTCATATCCATATTCTGGAAGACGCGATTAAGTAATCAGCTGACGACGAAATAACGGGAGCGGTGTTTACACCTGCTCCTTTTTTTGGCTGCAAGATTCGCATTTCTTAATATCTGCTAAGCTACCTTTTACCCCAAGTTTGTAGCGAGGCAAGAAATGAAAACGAATATGGTTTCCGATAAAGTTCTAAAACTAGCCAGTTTTAATCTTAATCTGTTAACCACTTTTTGTTTGATTTACTCGACACGAAGCATTACTGAAGTCTCTGAAATTCTTGAGGTCACCCCACCGTCTGTTAGCCATGCCTTACGAAAGTTACGTCTTCATTTCGAAGACCCTTTATTTATTCGCCATGGAAACACCATCGCCCCCACAGTATTTGCCGATGACCTTTACACTCAGCTAAAACAAACTTTAGAAATAATGAGTGATTCCATAGCCAGAAGTAAGCAAACCAATAAACGAGAAACATGGGTTATCTATTCTCCATTCTCTGTCGCTGTGCATAACTTGTCATCTGCATTAATTAAAATAAAGCTGGCAAAACTTAACTTTAAAATAAAATACATCGAAACTATTCTCGGCATTCCCGATGCTGTGGGTTTGCTTAATTTGCGTAAAGCTGATTTAGTTTTCTCAGGTGCACCGGTCGTCAGTACCACATTAACCTGCGTCTTATTCTGTGAATTAACACCAGTGCTAGTGTGCCGCCAGGATAATCCTTTTCAAAAAACATCGATTAGCATTGACGATTTAAAAAATATGGATATGGTCACCCATCTCACCGGTGATGAAATGATTTATCAGCGTAAACAATCTTTGCTGGCAACCTTGAAAAATGCCCAGGTTGCCTTTGAAACTAATTCGATATTGATGCTTCTCACCCTACTGTCGGAAACCGATTGTATTGGCTTCATCACCCAGGATGCCTTTACTCGTTATCGGGATATTTTCAAATTAAGGCAATTAACACCCTTATTCCCGGTACAGAAAATTAGCGTCTATCTGGTCTATCGAAAAGAACTGGAGAAGAAAGCCAGTTTCATGCAGTTTTTGGAGGCAATGAAGAATAATTAGGTTATTGAAAGCAATGCCATTAATAAACAACACAACAGCGCAATAATAAAACTAAATCCGCAATTAAACCCGAGTAATCCCATATCTAATTACTGGCCGTATAATGCCTGCGTCCCAGACAGATAAATATCAATCACTTCCATTCCCTGACACGGTTTTATTTCTATTTAATACCGTGCAACTGTCATGCAATGAATTACTGCCGATTTACCGCGGAGAACAATGACATTCCCTTAGCGAGGCCCGGCATATTCAAACCAGACTATCGTAGAGGCACTCGTATGAAAATTATTAAGATATCGCCCGCTAACATCTCCCATAACCGCCACAAAATTGTGCTTAAAACCTCCGCCGGATTAATCGTTGGTGTGCTGAGTTTTGGTTGTGTTGACGTCAGTGCTACCGAAAGGTTGGTGAATACTATTGGTACTGCCGGGATTTGTACCCGGGGTTTATACAATGATGAAACGATAAAAATGAGCGTTGCCAATACCGCAGGTATCAAAATGGGCGACGGCGGGATTGTTTCATTGGCCAGAGGTAGCATCAAGAATAATGCCGTTTCGGCTGCAGGTTCCAAAGACCAAATCGGTGTGCACGTATTTGCTACAAGCGGTGTCGATTTAATGGAAACCGAGGTATTGCTCGACCCCAAAACGCTGGCAGGTGCAACCATCACCGCCAATGATATGACCGCAATGCTGGTGGAATCAGGGGGGCATCTCAACCTCAAAGACTCGGCAGTCACCGTAGGCGGCGGGGCGAAGGGAAATAATAACCGCGCCATTGTGGTGTCAGGAGCTGGTTCGCAGGCCGTGCTGGATCATTCCAAAGTACAAACTGCCTCCTGGGGAACGGTGGGCATCACGGTGACACAAGGCGGTGCAGTCAAGCTGACTAATAGCAGTGAAGTCCTGACCACGGGAGCCAGAAGTACAACAACTGGAGGAAGCCACGGTGTGTATGTCAGCGGCACGGATAGCAGGCTAAATGCTGAAAATGCCACCATCAGCACACTTGGAGCCTCAGCCTACGGAATCAAAGCACAAGACAGCAGCCAAATTACTCTCCAAGAAACTGCCATTGATACAGCAGGAGTTTACGGCCACGGCGTACTTTTAGATGGGGCAACAACGCACGGCGACATTGATGGCGGTTCGATTCAAACAGCTGGCAAAGGTGCAGTCGGTGTCTGGGCAAGAACTGGCGCAACGGCAACGCTGCATGATGGCACGGCCATCACCACTACCGGTGCCGCAGCGTCAGCAACCACGCCAGTGGACAATGAAAAGTCCCTCAGTATAAGTCATGTGTTGTTGGCAAGTGACAGCGCGACATCTATCCGCGGAAAGGGTCTACAACTCACCACCACCGCAGCGAGTGCCAGCGCCGCAAGAGCTGAAGACAATGCCCGTATTAGCTTGCAGGATAGTACGATAGAAAGTACCGGCAATGCCTCGAGCACAACCACAACCGCTGCGCTGCATGCGCTTTCTGGCGCAAACATCTCTGGTTCAAATCTGACAATAAACGTTTCTGGCGTAAACCAGGGTGGGAGCCGCGCTGAAGGGGAAAACAGTGCCATCTCCCTTGCTAATAGCACTATCAACGTCAGCGGCCAGGGAAATGCGTTGCACTCAACGGCAGCAGCGCGGGCCCTGGCTGGCGCCTCTGTTTCTGTCATAAACTCCCAAATCAGTACTTCCGGGATGCAAAGCCACGGTATCTCAGTAGAAGGTTCCGGTTCGCATACGCAGGTCAGTGGTACAACGATAGAAACACGCGGCGCACGCAGCTCTGGAATGAATATTGTTGATGGCGCTACAGCCGAGATTAGCGAAAGCAAAATAACCGCCACCGCCGCTCCTAACGCTATCGGGCCGTGGTCTCCAGGGATCTTGCTGCAAGGTGCGGGGTCCTCACTGATTTTAACAGACAGCGAAGTCTTCACCACGCAGAATCCCAGTAGTGGTATTAGCGCCAGTAACAGTAGCCAGCTTGAGGTGAACAGATCACGAATTACCACCTCGGGTAATTACGGCACCGGAATTGGGGTCGCAAATAGCACCGCGTCAATCACCCACACCCATATCAATACTTCGGGTAACGATAATGCGATGGGAATTGTGGCTGATGCTGGCGCAACGGTGAATGTGACGGGAGGAAGTGTGATGACAACAGGCAATGGCTCACCTGTGCAATCCAACCTCACCTTCCCGCATGCCGTGGCTTCCCGTAACGCCGGTTCTTTGCTGACGGTGGATGGCACCACCCTGCAGACAAAAGGTACGCAGGCTTATGGCGCAACGGCAGATGACGGTGGGAATATTATTCTGAAGAATACAACCGTCAAAACTGAGGGTGATAACTCCATCGGTTTGTATGCCGGAATTGGTGCGGCAAAACCCGGTAACGTTAGCCTGACAGCCAGTAATGTTACGATCGAGACACTCGGCAATAATGCGAGCGGCGCATTTGTCGGCCGCAAATATAAAGCAGAAACCGCTGAGATGGCGCTGGATAACGTCACGCTAAATACCCACGGCGATAACTCGCGCGGTCTCTGGGCGGAAGCAGGAGCCAATCTACACGCTAAAAATACCGTGGTTCAAACCGAAGGTGCTCATGCTGCCGGTATTCTCGCCAGCAATGGCGGGTATGTTCAGGGCGATAATATTTCTGTCGCCACCCATGGTGATAGTTCTGCTGCCCTGGCAGCCCAGGGTACAGCCACTCATCCAGGGTTAGCCACCCTCAATAACAGCATTCTGACCAGCGAGCACGGCCATGGTATTGAAACCACGGGTTATGCAGATATTGAAATGCAAAATAGCCGTGTGACGGGAGAAAGCCAGTGGTTGCAGGTAAAAAATGGGGTGATGTTGCCAGGAAATGCCAGCATCAACGCGTCAGGAAGTCTCTTCACGGGGGCTGCACTAACCGAGGAAAATGCGTTTTCTGATGTTTCATTAAACAATACCAGCCTGTGGTTTTTGACAGGCAATTCGGTGCTCAGCCAGTTGACGAATAATCAAAGCCTGATCAACTTCAGTACACCAGAAAATAACCGCTACAAGACGTTGACGGTGAATAACTATCACGGCGACAACGGAACGATTGCGTTAAACACCCATTTGCACAGCGATAATTCACCGTCGGATCAATTAGTTGTCGATGGTGGCCATGCCGACGGCTCCACCAGCCTAAAAATCACCAATACCGATGGCAGTGGCGCTCTCACTCATGGTAACGGTATCAAAGTTGTAGATGCCATTAGCGGTGCGACAACGGCAACAGAAGCTTTTAGCCTGCTCAGCAAAGTGAAAGCGGGACCGTATGAATACTCGCTTTACCGTTCAAGTGTTGATGGCAGCAATGAAGAAGCCTGGTATCTGCGCTCGCATAAGCAGTTGCCTGGCATCATTGACGATAGCGAGCTTCCTCTTCCTCTGCCGCCATCACCACCGCCAGCTGATTTCACGCCAGTAGAAGAACCGCCAGTTGATAATCTTAAACCCGAAGCGCCTGCGGCTCCTCAACAGCCGATTGCTGTGCCAGATTATCGGGCAGAAACATCGCTGTATCAGGTCATTCCTCAACAGGCATTACTGTATAGCCGGATGCTGGTCGATAGCCTGCATGAGCGAACTGGCGAACAGTTTGCCAGCGTGGAGAAAATCACTGAGGCAACCGAATCGCCACATATGAGTTGGGGACGGGTGATTTTTAAAAATGGGAAATCCGACTTTGATGGCCCGCAGTCTCGATTCTCATTGAGCGCCATTCAGTTAGGCATTGATTTGTATCGTGAAAGTAAAGATGACGGGAGTTCAAATTTTGCTGGAGTGCTTGGTAATATCGGCAAAATGAGCAGCAAAGTCACTGATACTGACAACGAGTTTGCCGGGCGTAATACCCTGAAATCATGGGGGTTAGGCGGTTACTGGACGCACTTCACACCAAAGGGAAGCTATCTGGATGCCGTCGCCCAATACAACCGACTGTATGTTGAATCCAACCCCACCGATCTCAGCCCAATGAAAACCAAAGGATATGGTTTAAGTGCCTCGCTGGAAGCGGGTTATCCGTGGCAGCCGGACGCTGACGTACAGCGCTTTATTGAGCCTCAGGCCCAGTTGATTTACTCAAAAGTGAAACTGGATAACACCCATGACGAGGCATCTGCGGTTAAATTCGGTAACGCAGATTCCCTGACCGGGCGTCTGAGCCTGCGCGTCCATCAGACCTGGCATCATGATGATAAACAAAAAGTGGAGGAGGAGCGCACCAGAACGACGGCCTGGGTACGTCCGGGGATCCTGCATGAATTCAGAGGAGAAACAAAGACCGTATTTTCTTCTCAACAAGGCGACATTCCATTCGTCACCAACAGCGCCGGAACATGGGGTCAATTAAATGCGGGCGTTGATCATCAGATCAATGAGTCAGTTTCACTCACCGGTTCTTTAAGCGTAGAGAAGTCGTTTGAAGGGGACAGCATCAATTACGGCGGGATTGCGGGTGTAAAAATTAAGTTCTGATAAGGGAAAGAACTGGCGTTTTTATCAGGCGGGGATGTATTGCATCACCCGCCTGATACGATAATTAGACTTCAATATCAGCCATGTCGCCTTTATCTTGCAGCCAATTGCGTCGATCTTCAGAACGCTTTTTAGCTAGCAACATATCCATAATTGCCATGGTTTTATCGTTATCTTCATCGTCAATCGTAAGCTGTACCAGGCGGCGAGTATTGGGATCGAGCGTCGTTTCACGTAATTGCAGTGGGTTCATCTCACCCAGCCCTTTAAAGCGCTGCACGTTCGGTTTCCCTTTCTTACGTTTAAGTTGCTCGAGCACGCCGGCTTTCTCTTCTTCGTCCAGCGCGTAGTAAACCTCTTTGCCCAAATCGATGCGGTACAACGGTGGCATCGCCACATAGACGTGACCCCCGCGAACCAGAGAGCGGAAGTGGCGCACGAACAGCGCGCATAACAACGTTGCAATGTGCAGACCATCGGAGTCCGCATCCGCCAGGATACAAACTTTGCCGTAACGCAACTGGCTCAGATCTTCACTGTCCGGATCGATGCCGATCGCTACCGAAATATCGTGCACTTCTTGCGATGCAAGCACTTCATCGGAAGATACTTCCCAGGTATTAAGGATCTTACCTTTCAGCGGCATGATCGCCTGGTATTCGCGGTCACGGGCCTGCTTGGCAGAACCGCCTGCAGAATCCCCTTCCACCAGGAACAATTCAGTACGACTCAAATCTTGCGCGGAGCAGTCGGCCAGTTTTCCAGGTAATGCCGGGCCGCTGGTTAGCTTTTTACGCACCACTTTTTTAGCGGCACGCATACGGCGTTGAGCACTGGAAATCGCCAGTTCTGCGAGTTGTTCCGCCACTTGAATATTCTGGTTCAGCCACAAGCTGAAGGCATCTTTAACGACACCGGAAACAAAGGCGGCACACTGGCGTGATGAGAGGCGCTCTTTGGTTTGCCCGGCAAACTGCGGATCCTGCATTTTCACTGACAGCACGTAGGCGCAACGTTCCCAGATATCTTCCGCTGAGAGTTTCACGCCGCGCGGCAGAATGTTGCGGTATTCGCAAAATTCACGCATCGCATCCAACAACCCCTGACGCAGACCGTTGACGTGAGTACCGCCCTGCATGGTTGGGATCAGGTTAACGTAGCTTTCTGTCAGCAGTTCGCCGCCTTCTGGCAGCCATAACAGCGCCCAATCAACCTGTTCAACATCACCGGCATAATTGCCGACAAATGGTGATTCAGGGAGCGTCGGTAAGCCGTTAATCGCTTCGCACAGGTAATCTTTCAGGCCATCCTGATAACACCAACGCTGCTCGGTATTGTTCACTTTGTCAGTAAAAGTGATTTCAACACCAGGGCACAATACTGCTTTGGCTTTCAGCAAATGGCTTAAACGGGAAACGGAAAAACGTGGGCTGTCGAAGAATGAGGCATCTGGCCAGAAGTGAACGCTGGTGCCGGTATTACGTTTGCCGCAGGTCCCGACCACCGCCAGTTCCTCGACTTTATCGCCATTTTCAAAAGCGATACTGTAAACCTGCGCATCACGACGCACCGTGACTTCGACACGTTTTGACAAGGCGTTAACCACCGAAATGCCAACACCGTGCAAACCACCAGAGAACTGGTAGTTTTTATTGGAGAATTTACCGCCCGCGTGCAGACGACAAAGAATGAGTTCTACAGCCGGAACACCCTCTTCCGGGTGGATATCTACCGGCATGCCTCGCCCGTCATCAATGACTTCTAATGACTGATCGGCATGGAGAATAACATCAACACGCTTCGCATGACCTGCCAGCGCTTCATCCACGCTGTTATCAATGACTTCCTGACCCAAATGGTTTGGACGGGTGGTGTCGGTGTACATCCCGGGGCGGCGGCGAACAGGCTCAAGCCCGGTGAGTACCTCAATGGCATCGGCGTTATAACTGGATTGCGTCATGGTTTATTCGTTCAGATTGCGAAACAGGAATTCGACATCAGGCATTAATGCAGGCCCAGGAAGTCGATGATCTGTGAGAAATAATCTTCGAAGCCTACAAAGGCGTGATTGCCACCGGACTCTACCGTCTGTCGACAGGGGGTGTAGTACGCCACCGCCTGGCGGTAATCAAGCACTTCGTCACCCGTTTGCTGTAACAACCAGATGAGATCTGGCGCTTCTAACGGGTCAACTTGCATGACTTTAAGATCGTAAATATGGCGTGACTCTAGCACATATTGCTGCCCGGTGTAGGGGTTCTCGTTGGTGCCCAGATAATCGACAAGCAATTCAAAAGGCCGTACCGCAGGGTTTACCACTACCGCTGGCAGCATAAAACATTGCGCTAACCAGGTGGCGTAATAACCACCTAAAGAGGAGCCAACAACCCCCAGAGGTTCACCGCCATGCTTGAGTACCAGCGACTCCAGCAGCTCTGCCGCATCGGCAGGATACGGAGGGAGCTCTGGGATAATCATATTGATGTGCGGATGGTTCTGCGCAAGCCAGGCCTGCAAGCTGGTAGCCTTAGCGGAACGCGGCGAACTGTTGAAACCGTGTAAGTAAAGTAGCGTTGACATCAATACCCTTCTGAAGCGGTATCAGGGTTGAACACCGCACCTTTCAGGCGGCAAACCTCAGTGGTCACTTCACCGTTTGGATGAAGTTCCAGCCAACGCCAACCTGGTTCAATAGTGTCGAGCGTGAAGTTTGAGCAGTGCGGCTTAAATTGCACACAAGTGGATGGCGTCGCCAGCATTCGTCTGCCGTTCCAGTCCAAATCTAGCTCCTGGTGAATATGACCGCACACCAGAGTTTTCACTTTCGGGAATTTTTGCAGAACGTTATCCAACTCTGCGGCGTTGCGCAGGCTATGTTGGTCAAGCCAGCTACAACCCGCAGGAACAGGATGATGATGCAGCAATAGCAGCGTATGGCGTTCAGGTTCAGCGGCGAGTTTACGCTCCAGCCAGTCGAGCTGATAATCGCTCAGTTCACCATGTGGGACGCCAAATACCTGGCTGTCGAGCAGCAGGATTTGCCAGTTATCACCGAGGAAAACTTGCTTCGCAGGTGAAATCCCTGCTTCCAGCAACGAGCTAAACATGGCTGGCTGGAAATCGTGATTGCCTGGCAGCCAAACGCAGGGCGCAGGAATCTCCGCAATGCCTTCAACAAAATGCTGGTAGGCCTGCGCACTGTGATCCTGGGCTAAATCCCCAGTAGCTACAATTAGGTCATACTGACGCTGCTCAGCGAGGATGGCGGCAATAACAGCCTGATAGCTCATCCAGGTATTGATACCAAGCAGCGTTTCGTTCTTTCCAGAGAACAGGTGGGTATCGGTAATTTGCAAGATCCTGATCTGGCCCCCACCGGCCACAGGAAGATTTAACAGGCTTTCCAAATGGTGTCCTTAGGTTTCACCCTCACTAACAAACCGGAACCGCCATCGCTCCATGCGCTAAACAATACCGCAGCCAATCGGCTAGAAACTGATTAATTTGATGCTTTTCGTCGCGTTGATGCAACTTTTTATTAGGATAATCATACCGTGCTTTGAAACGAAAGATCTGCTGACTTGAACACACTTCCGCGACCATGGCGTCATGATAAAGCCTGACCGACATCGACGGTAAGCTCCAGTAGCTTATCGCCGGAACAGTTTGTTCGATTTGTACTAGTGTCGTGTAACGTGTCGACTCAAGGATAGAGAGTCGATATTGAGCGCTACTTACCTGATAAGTGACTTTTTCACCCACTTCGTCATGACGAGGAAGCAAGCGTCGGAGTTGCGCGAAATTGGTTTCGCACAGGCGCATCATTTCAGGGAAGTCAGGTGTATAGCGCTTCATATTTATCGATTCCACTCTTCTCTTAATTTCTCATGATGCAATTGCAGCCAAAGCAGTGCAATGACTGAAGCCGCGTTGTCGATTTTCCCTTCTTCTACTAACTGATAAGCCTGTTCCCGGCTCACGACATGAACACGAATGTCTTCGTTTTCATCTGCCAGACCATGTATGCCATTCGCGGTGGTAGCGTCGACTTCCCCAACCAGGATCGATAAACGCTCGCTGGTCCCCCCAGGACTTGCCAGGTAGTTGATAACCGGTTTGGTGCGACCGACAATCACTCCAGCTTCTTCAGTTGCTTCACGACGCGCAACGTCCTCGACGCTTTCACCTTCTTCAATCATTCCCGCAACAAGTTCGAGCAGCCACGGGCTTTCACTGGTGTCGTACGCGGCAATCCGAATCTGTTCAATTAAGACAACTTCGTCTCGCACAGGGTCATAGGGTAGCAGTACTGCGGCGTGCCCGCGTTCTAAAATTTCACGGCAAATTTCGCCACTCATTTCGCCATTAAACAAGCGATGGCGGAAGCGATAAAGATCCAGAGAAAAAAAACCGCTATAAAGCGTTTCCCGTGCAATAATTTCAACATCGTTTTTGGCTAATGTGACGAGTTGACTGTTTTGCTTAGTCATGATGGGTTCCTGATTTTGATGGTTATGAAATGAGTAATTTCAAGCCAGTTTGACTGCCGTTTCATTTCCTATGTGATAGATTGATGAAAATTAAGAGTCAATGGCACATTACGCCAAGCACCTGAGCTGGCGGACTCTGCTAAAATCGACGATCATTTCCGGCTCTTGTCAGCGCTTACAAATAATTTTTTGCTTCACAACAAGGAATGCAAATGAAGAAACTGCTCCCAATTCTTATCGGTCTGAGCCTAACGGGTTTCAGTGCCATGAGCCAGGCAGAAAACCTGATGCAGGTTTATCAGCAGGCACGTTTAAGCAACCCGGACTTGCGCAAATCCGCTGCTGACCGTGATGCCGCATTCGAAAAAATTAACGAAGCACGTAGCCCGTTACTGCCACAACTTGGCCTTGGTGCTGATTATGAATACACCAATGGTTTTAGCGATGCGAATGGCATCGACTCCAGGGCAGCGAGTGCCTCTTTGCAATTGACGCAAACCATTTTTGATATGTCGAAATGGCGTGCGCTTACCCTGCAAGAGAAATCAGCCGGTATTCAAGATGTCACTTATCAGACAGACCAACAAACACTGATTCTGAATACTGCAACAGCCTACTTTAATGTATTGAGTGCGATTGATGCACTGTCCTTCACTGAAGCACAGAAACAGGCTATTTATCGTCAGTTGGATCAAACCACTCAGCGCTTTAACGTTGGCCTGGTCGCCATTACCGATGTACAGAACGCCCGTGCGCAATACGATAACGTATTAGCAAACGAAGTCACTGCACGAAACAATCTGGATAACGCGGTAGAAACGCTGCGCCAGGTGACCGGTAATTACTATCCATCTTTGGCATCACTGAATGTAGACGGCTTCAAAACCAACAAACCGGATGGCGTGAATAATCTGCTGAAAGAAGCGGAAAAACGTAACCTGGCATTGTTGCAAGCACGTCTGTCTCAGGACCTGGCTCGCGAGCAAATTCGCTACGCAGAAACTGGCCACATGCCAACCGTGGGTTTGACCGCTTCTACTGGTGTTTCCGATACCAGCTACAGTGGTTCTAAAACCAATAGTTCTCAGTACAACGACAGCGATATGGGCCAGAATAAAATCGGCCTGAACTTCTCCTTGCCACTGTACACTGGCGGTTCTGTTAACTCTCAAGTAAAACAAGCGCAATACAACTTTGTTGGCGCAAGTGAGCAGCTTGAAAGCGCGCATCGTAGCGTAGTGCAAACAGTTCGCTCTTCGTTCAACAACGTTAATGCGTCCATCAGTACCATCAACGCTTATAAACAAGCGGTTGTGTCTGCACAAAGCTCCCTGGATGCCATGGAAGCAGGCTATTCCGTCGGTACTCGTACCATCGTTGATGTGTTGGATGCGACCACGACGCTGTATAACGCCAAGCAACAGCTCTCCAGCGCTCGTTATAACTACCTAATCAACCAGCTGAATATTAAATCAGCACTGGGTACGCTTAACGAACAGGATCTTGTAGCGTTGAATGCAACACTGGGTAAACCAGTACCAACCACGGCTGACAGCGTGGCTCCAGAAACGCCAGACCAAAATGCTCGCGCGGATGGTTATACAGCGGATAGCGAAGCAACGACTGCTACAACACCAGCACAAGCGACTCCAGCTTCTGCGACTAGCAGCAAATCAGCTAACCCATTCGGCAACTGATCAGATATTTTGGGGGTGTGGCAACATGCCCCCATCACAACTTACGCATGCGAACGTAAGGCAAAGTAAAGATCTCCCTTCCAACATCCGTCATCGCTTTAATTTCAACCATTCATCCCCTATCCTAAGCACCATAACTACTGGGCTCAGGACAGATAAATGAAACGGACAAAAATCATAAACCACGCATCGTTCCGCAAAAGCTGGAACGCCCGCCATTTGACGCCAGTCGCATTGGCTGTTACCGCTGTGTTTATGCTAGCCGGTTGCGAACAAAATGACGAAACAGTCTCCATGTATCAAAATGCGGATGACTGTTCGCAAGCCAACCCTGGCAAAAGTGCAGAATGTACGACTTCCTTTAACAACGCACTAAAAGAAGCAGAACGTACAGCGCCAAAATACGCCTCGCGTGAAGAATGTATCGCTGAGTTTGGTGAAGGCCAATGCCAGCAAGCACCAGCTCAAGCCAGCGTGGCAGGTGAGCAAGCTCAGGCACAACCACAGCAAAGCGGCAGTTTCTGGATGCCATTGATGGCCGGTTACATGATGGGCCGATTGATGGGCGGCGGGGCGGGCTTTGCGCAGCAACCTCTGTTTACTTCGAAGAACCCTGCAAGCCCTGCTTACGGTAAATATGCCGATGCCAGCGGTAAGAGCTATGGTGCCGCGACACCAGGCCGTACGACAACCGTACCGAAAACGGCAATGGCACCTAAACCTGCCACCACCAGCACTGTGACACGCGGCGGTTTCGGTGACTCAGTGGCTAAACAATCGACTATGCAGCGCAGTAGCAGCGCAACAGGTTCTTCTCGTTCCATGGGTGGCTAAGAAATTATGGAAAGAATCGCGATTACTGAGCGCCCGGACTGGCGCGAGAAAGCCACAGAATACGGTTTCAATTTTCACACCATGTACGGCGAGCCGTACTGGTGTGAAAACGCATATTACAAGCTGACGCTTCCGCAGGTAGAACGCCTAGAAGAGGTCACCGCTGAATTACATCAAATGTGCCTGAAGGTAGTGGAAAAAGTCGTGAGCAGCGATGAACTGCTGGCCAAATTCCGCATTCCTAAACACACCTGGGAATTTGTGCGTCAGTCATGGCGCACGCAACAGCCGTCACTTTACTCACGCCTGGATATTGCGTGGGATGGCGTAGGTGAACCCAAGTTGCTGGAAAACAACGCCGACACACCAACCTCTTTGTATGAAGCAGCATTCTTCCAGTGGATCTGGCTGGAAGATCAGATCCAGGCCGGTAACCTGCCAGCAGAAAGCGATCAGTTCAACAGCCTGCAAGAGAAGATCATTGAGCGTTTTGCCGAGCTGAAACAGCAACACGGTTTCAACCTGGTTCATTTTGCTTGCTGCCAGGACACAGAAGAAGATCGCGGTACCGTTCAGTATCTACAAGACTGCGCGGCTGAAGCCGAAGTGGCGAGCGAATTCGTCTACATGGAAGATATCGGTCTGGGCGAAAAAGGCCAGTTTACCGATCTGCAGGATCAGGTGATTAGCAACCTGTTCAAACTGTACCCGTGGGAGTTCATGCTGCGTGAGATGTTCTCCACCAAGCTGGAAGATGCGGGTGTACGCTGGCTGGAGCCGGCCTGGAAAAGCATTATCTCCAACAAAGCATTGCTACCAATGCTGTGGGAAATGTTCCCGGATCATCCAAATCTGCTACCTTCATATTTTGCCGAAGATAACTATCCGCCGATGGATAAATACGTGGTAAAGCCAATCTTCTCTCGCGAAGGTGCAAATGTGAAGATCATCGAAAACGGCGAAGAAATTGCCCGTGTCGATGGCCCTTACGGTGAAGAAGGTATGATCGTCCAGCAGTTCTATCAGTTACCAAAATTTGGCGACAGTTATGTGCTGATCGGCAGTTGGCTTATCAACGATCAACCTGCAGGTATTGGTATTCGTGAAGATCGCGAGTTAATCACCCAGGATCTTTCACGCTTCTATCCGCATGTGTTCGTAGAATAATTGTTTCTCCCTCTTCCTAAAGGAGAGGGAGAAACATATCAGCCGATTTGTACCGAAAGCATACTCAACGATCCCATCTCTATGCCGTCTACAGGTAACGTAATCGGCTCTTTACCATCCCACGCTCCCAGAACATACAACAACGGCAGGTAGTGATCCGGCGTTGGGTTAGATAACGATCCGCCTTCATGATCTAAGAAGTTCACCAGCGGGTGCTCGTCGACCGGCCCAAGCCATGTGAGGTTGTCTTTAACGTATTGGTTAAACGACTCAGCCCATGGATATGGTGTGTTTTCGCCGTGCCAGCGTGCGGTTCTCAGGTTATGAACCACGTTGCCACTGGCAATCAGCATGATGCCTTGATCGCGCAGTGTTGCCAGTTTTCGACCCATCTCGAAATGCCAGGCTGCTGGTTTCGTGCTGTCGATACTCAGTTGCACCATCGGGATATCAGCATTGGGGTACATCTTGATCAATACACCCCAGGAGCCATGGTCAAACCCCCAGGCTTCTTTATCCTGCATTACTGGGACAGGTGCCAGAAGATCAACTAACTGCTGCGCCAGTTCAGGCGAACCCGGTGCCGGGTAATGCGTGTCATATAACGCTTGTGGGAAACCACCGAAGTCATGAATAGTTTTTGGTGTTTCCATCGCGGTGACACCCGTGCCTTTAGTGAACCAATGCGCTGAGACCACCACAATAGCTTTTGGCCGCGGCAAGGTTTCTCCCAAATGACGCCAGGCTTGGGTATAGTGATTATCTTCCAGCACGTTCATTGGGCTACCGTGTCCGAGGAATAGCGCAGGCATTCGTTGAGTTGTCATGGTGTGTCCTTTAATCAGGTCATTCAGTTTATGAAAACTACAGTACGCGCTTTTGCACAATGAAGAACTCAGATAAGCATGATGAAGATCTTCAGGAAATTTGAATGTAAGCGATGTGTAAAGCTTCCCATCTGGCTCTCGATTTTTATCACACCGCCCATTAATATAAATGAGAATCATTATCAAAAGGAGCAATGAATGTCAGTACCCTTGATTCTGACCCTGTTAGCAGGGGGAGCCACTTTTATAGGTGCCTTTCTTGGCGTTATCGGCCAGAAACCTTCAAACCGTGTGCTGGCATTTTCTCTCGGTTTTGCAGCGGGAATTATGCTGCTTATCTCGTTAATGGAGATGTTACCCGCAGCACTTCACACACAAGGAATGTCACCCGTTTTAGGTTACGGCATGTTTATGTTGGGTTTGTTAGGCTATTTCGCTCTTGACCGCGCCCTACCCCATGCACATCCGCAAGATTTAATGGACAGTAAACCGCAGCCTCGCAATTTACGGCGTACCGCGTTGCTACTGACCCTCGGCATTAGTCTGCATAACTTCCCGGAAGGTGTTGCGACATTTGTGACGGCAAGCAGTAACCTGGAGTTAGGGATGGGAATTGCGCTCGCCGTTGCGTTGCACAACATCCCAGAAGGATTAGCGGTTGCAGGCCCGGTGTACGCGGCAACGGGATCGAAACGCAAAGCTATTTTCTGGGCAGGGATTTCGGGTCTTGCCGAAATTCTTGGTGGTGTGCTGGCCTGGCTGATTCTGGGCACAATGGTGTCGCCAGTCATCATGGCGGCTATCATGGCTGCCGTCGCAGGGATTATGGTGGCGTTATCGGTTGATGAACTGATGCCGCTTGCCAAAGAAATTGATCCCCATAACAACCCAAGTTATGGCGTGCTTTGCGGTATGGCGGTGATGGGGTTTAGTCTGACGCTGCTGCAAACCAGCGGCATTGGTTGAGGAGAAGCCCGGTTTAATCACCGGGCTTTTTGCATTTTAGCTGGCTTTGCGTTCGTGAGTCTGACGGTATTCCACCAGATCTTCAATTGTCACCACAGCCATATTGTGTTCACGTGCAAAGGTGATGCATTCAGGCGCGCGCGCCATGGTGCCATCATCGTTGGTCAATTCACACAACACACCTGCAGGTTTGAAGCCTGCCAGTGTCACCAAATCGATAGTGGCTTCTGTGTGGCCACCACGGGTTAACACGCCACCCGGTTGAGCGCGCAACGGGAACACGTGGCCCGGGCGGTTCAGGTCACTTGGTGTTGCGCCATCAGCAATCGCGGCACGCACCGTGGTAATACGGTCTGCGGCAGAAACACCGGTGGTCACGCCTTTTGCGGCTTCGATAGTCACAGTAAACCCTGTGCCATAAGCACTGGTGTTGTTCTCAACCATCATTGGCAATTCGAGTTGTTTACGGCGTTCTTCAGTCAGGCACAGGCAAACAATACCGCTACCGTGGCGAATGGTCAGAGCCATTTGCTCAACGGTCATGGTTTCGGCTGGGAAAATCATGTCGCCTTCGTTCTCGCGATCTTCATCGTCAAGAACCATTACCCCACGACCTTCACGTAATGCTTCAAGAGCATGTTCCACGCGCTGGGAAGGAGTGCCAAATGCAGAAAGGAGCGTCTGATTCATGGTAAAAAAACCTCATTAAAATTATGGTTACCAGAATCAGGGCAGTCTTAGGAGCTAAAAAAATAACGTGTGCAAGCTTACTAAAGCTTGAGCTTAGTCGTTACTCTCTCCCATCCGGACTATAACCGTCGGCTCCGGAATTACACCGGATCTGCTGACCTCCAGATTGCTCTGGAGCGCTCGCGGGCTTTCAGCGTTCACTGATTTACCGCCGGTGGGGAGTTACACCCCGCCCTGAGAATAAGCAGACTTACTATAACGCCGATGATTTTCTCTGGCAACGCCAAACCTTAGAACATTTCGGGTTTCTAACCGGCCTCACAGGCATTACAATTAGTGTTAATCGCGCAAGACAATCCCGTAAGATTATGGAAGCCACTATGATTGACCCGAAAAAAATTGAACAGATCGCACGCCAGGTCCACGAGTCAATGCCGAAAGGGATTCGTGAGTTCGGGGATGATGTTGAGAAAAAAGTACGCCAGGTTCTGCAATCTCAATTAACCCGTCTGGATCTCGTTAGCCGTGAAGAGTTTGATGTACAGACTCAAGTACTGTTACGCACCAGAGAAAAACTGGCTTTGCTGGAACAACGTTTAACCGAACTGGAAAATCGTAGCGTTCAGGCGCCTGTTGTGACTCCGCCGACAGAATCGCAAGAATAATGAATAACACTACTCTCCTGTTCGCAGGAGAGTCTTAATATATCGCCCTGCCTACATAT
>NZ_JAHWLU010000028.1:0-45987 GCF_022134725.1 Buttiauxella sp. S19-1 | reverse complement strand
GGATAAAGCCCTCGTTTTACATCTCGGTGAAAAGACGAATAAGGCCATTCGCAGGCCGTTTTGACGAAACCATGTTTAACCGGATTGATGTAAACGTAATCGACATGCGCCGCGTAATCGCGATCATCCTTGATGCAGTGTTCCCAAAAGCGTTTTTGCCAGACGGTGGGATTTCCGGGCAGGGATTTCGTGAAGGCTTTTTTGATTGCCCGCCAGCGCTGAGAATAGTTGCTGTCGTCGGATGGCAGCGTCCAGATGCAGTGCATATGATCCGGCAGAACAACCCAGGCGTTGATTTCGAAAGGATAGCGTTCTTTGACCTTTCCAAGTGCTTGCCTGAGTTCCTCAATATGTCTGACGAGCAAATCATCTTTGCGGTCATGCAGATTGACGGTGAAAAACCACGTTCCACCGTTGACCCGCATGCGGAGATAGTTGGGCATTTTCGCACCTGTGTTGGAGTCGGATGACGCTGCGCTTATCCGACCTACGATTGGGTTTGAGGTTGGGTTTTGTAGGGGGGATAAGCCGCAGGCGTCATCCACCGAGAATCATCGCAACCTAACACAACAAAATCGAAAAATGCCCGGCAAACACTCATTCCAGAACCCAGCTCGCAGACTACCGGTAATCATCATCCAGGCGGCGTTCGTCTTCTTCGAGCTGGCGGCGCTGGTCGTCTAACTGGCGCTGTTGGTTATCGAGTTGACGGCGACGATCTTCTAACTGTCGATGGCGGTCTTCGTACTGGCGTCGGTCGTCATCGTTGCGGCGTTGATTTTCGTCGTCCCAACGCCGATCGTCGTCGTTGTTATTGTTCGGCTTATAAGCATCGTTAATTGCCTGTGAAATAGAGCCGACAATGGAATTATCAAACAGACCATCCAGCGCATCGGCGTGGACAAATGTGGTCATGGTCAGGCTACCGAGCAGCAGCATGGTGGAGTATCGATTCATAAGCCAGCCTGATGGTATGTTAACTCCGAAAACGATAGGGAAAGTCACCGCATCTCAACAGCGGAGTATTCTCAATTTACCCCTCCCCATTCACGATATTTATTAACGCTAATTCCACCCTCCTTTTTATTAATCATTTCGCTAAATAGCTATTTTTGGACATTTGAAGACGAAAACATGATCGTTACCATATATTTCACATAAATATTAAAACGATATTTCAAAATATGTAAATCGAGTGTTTAATGTTTCCAATTCAAACAAAACCCACAATAACTCAAATGGCATTATTGCTATCTTGAAGTATCAGGGGCATAACTCATAGGGAACTACAATGTCTTACGATTACATTGTAATAGCGGGTTATTTCTTATTAATGGTCGCCATTAGTCTGCTATTCAAAAAAATGGCCAATAACAGTACCAGTGACTACTTCCGCGGCGGTGGCAAGATGCTGTGGTGGATGGTTGGGGCAACCGCGTTTATGACGCAGTTTTCCGCCTGGACCTTCACTGGTGCGGCAGGCAAGGCATTTACGGATGGTTTTGCGGTGCTGGCGGTGTTTATTGGCAACATGGTGGCCTATTTATTTGCGTGGCTTTATTTCGCGCGTCGTTTTCGTCAAATGCGTGTCGATACCCCAACCGAAGCAGTACGTCGCCGCTTTGGCCCGGTCAACGAACAATTCTTTACCTGGGTCATTATTCCTCTGAGCGTAATTAACGCTGGCGTGTGGCTGAACGGCCTCGGTGTTTTCGCCTCCGCAGTATTTAACGCCGACATTGTTACCACTATCTGGATTACTGGCCTGGCGGTACTGGCAATCTCCATGCTGAGTGGTGCCTGGGGCGTGGTGGCATCCGACTTTATTCAAACTCTGGTTATCGCGGTTATTTCCGTGGCTTGCGCCCTTGTGGCTCTGTGGACTGTAGGCGGTCCGGCTAATATCGTGACTGAGTTCCCGTCTGGCTTCTTCACCGGCCCGGACATGAACTACCCGTTACTGATGGTTGGCACCTTCCTGTTCTTCGTAGTCAAACAGCTGCAAAGTATCAACAACATGCAGGAATCCTACCGTTTCCTGAATGCTAAGGACTCCAAAAACGCCAGCAAAGCGGCGCTGATGGCGCTGCTGATGATGCTGATTGGCGCGGTGATTTGGTTTATCCCACCGTGGGCCACCGCGATTATTTACCCTGATGCGGGCGCGCAATACCCTGAGCTGGGCGCGAAAGCCCGTGATGCGGTTTACCTGGTGTTTGCTCGTGAAGCGATGCCGCTGGGAACGGTTGGGCTGCTGATGGCCGGCCTGTTTGCCGCCACCATGTCGTCGATGGACTCTGCGCTGAACCGTAACTCCGGTATCTTCGTGCGTAGCTTCTACGCAACGATTGTGCGCAAAGGCAAAGCGACGGATAAAGAGCAACTGCGTGCCGGGCAAATCGCCTGCCTGGTGAACGGTTTGCTGGTTATCTTCATGGCGCAGTTCTTTAACTCGCTCAAGCACCTCAGCCTGTTCGACCTGATGATGCAGGTTGCCACGCTGCTGCAATCGCCGATTCTGGTGCCATTGTTCTTCGGAATGCTGATTCGCAGAACGCCTTCCTGGGCTCCGTGGGCTACCGTAATCTTTGGTCTGGGCGTTTCCTGGATGGTGGTTGATGTATTCACGCCGCAGTACGTGATGTCATGGTTTGGTGTTGAGAAACTGACTGGCCGTGAAGTGAGCGAGCTGAAAACCATCATTCCTATCGTCGCCCATCTGGTGCTGACGGGTGGCTTCTTCTGCCTGACTGCGCTGCTGTATAAGCCACAAGCCGACAAAAATGTCGCCGCGACTGATGCGTTCTTTAAGGATGTGGAAACCGAGTGTGTAGAAGATGACGCACAAGACATCGTAGACCGCATGCAGCGTAACAAGCTGGGCGACCTGACGATTTACATGGCAGCAGGCTTGTCACTGATGGTGTTAATTCCTAACCCAATGTGGGGCCGCTTACTGTTCCTCGGTTGTGCCACCGTGGTGTTCGCTGTGGGGTATGCGCTAAAACGTAGCGCGAAGATTGACAATCAAAGCGTGGTATTAAAAACCTCGACGCAAAGCCAGTCGTAATCCCTGCTTAGTTTTGTCGGATGACGCTGCGCTTATCCAACCTACAAAAAAACCGTAGGGCGGATAAGCGCCAGTGCCGTCCACCGTTTACGCCCTCCGTGATACTTCATTAGCCACACGCAAGTGTTGTCTCTTATTTCGCCAATCTTATGTTTCTTATTCCACCAGCCCACAAAAAATGATCGCTTAATCGATGTTCAACCCTGCGTAATAATCAAGCAACAATAGTAACGGCACGGTTATTTATTATTATCGTAGTCATTAATTTAGCGTTTTATCCTGGCTTAAATATCTTAACCAGCAGTTAAAAACCATATAATAAACATGGCTAATCAATATAAGAATAATCGCAGAAACATTCGTAAATATTATGTAATAAGGACATAGAGCATCTACATATTATGTAACTTGCATGTATCATTGATGTTAATGACGCTGAAGTTGCCAAGAGTAAATGCCATGTCCAGACCTCGAAACGATAATCCCACCCGCCCTCGTCACCACCGTTTCGCTCTTGAGCCACGCCAGTTATTCGACGGTGCGGCAGCCGTTGAAAGCGCTAATCATGCAGATAACCCATTAGATGCCACGCATCATGACAACGCCCCTGACGCCGCAAAAGCGGTGTTTGTGCCACCAGCACCGGTGCCAGCGCCTGCGTCAATAACCGCCCCTGCGCCTACCGATGCCCCTGCCGCACATGAAGTGTATGTGGTCGACAGCCATGTACAGAATTGGCAATCACTGGTAAATCAATTGCCGGAAGGCAGCCGCGTGGTGGTGCTCGACGCACAACATTCCGGGCTGGAACAGATTAATGAAGCGCTTAAGAACGATAAAAATATCACCGCGATTCATATCATCAGCCACGGTGCCAGCGATGAAATCACCTTGGGTAGCGACAAACTTAACGATCAGACCATTACGCAGTACCAGCAGCAATTAGAAAAACTTGGCGAAAAGCTGACGACTGACGGCGATATTTTGCTGTATGGCTGCAACGTCACGGCGCAAGACACCACGCTGATTACGCGTATGGCAGATTACACCCACGCAGATGTTGCCGCATCCAGTGACGAAACCGGCAGCGCGTTAAAAGCCGCCGACTGGACGCTGGAATCCCACACCGGGGTGATTGAAACCCGTTCGCTCGAGCTGGCTTACGACGGCGTTTTGCAGGCACCTGAACTGACCACCCGCGTGCCGGACATGGTGGTTTCCGAACCCAGCGTACTGCACCCAGGTGCGGAAACCGGCAGCTTTAGCGGCTTAACACTGAATGTCAGTGATGAAAAAGTTGCCATCAGTGTCACGCTGACCAACGGTGCCGCAGGCGATCTGGTTAATGGTAGCTCGGCGGGGAAAACGCTGGAGTTCGTCGGTTCGGTGGCGGATGCGCAAGCCTGGCTTAACGCGCTGAAATTTACCGCCAGCGATAGCGAACTCGGCCAGCAATCTGCCGCAACCGACGTGCAGTTTTATATCCTGACGCTGTCCGGCAACGACAGCCTGGTGACGCATATCACCGTCACACCTGCCAACGACCCGGTGGTGGTGGATAACAGCACTTTGATCGTGCCAGAAAATAACGGTGCGGGAACCGTGATTACCGAAGCCACGCTCGCAGCGCTGGATCCAGAATTAGCCGCGGGTGCGCAAAGTGCCTCGCAAATTGTCTACAGCCTGACCGAGATGCCGCAATACGGTTATCTGACCTTAAACGGCACGCGGCTGGGGGTCGGTTCGGTATTTACCCAGCAAGATGTGCGCGATAACAAGCTGGTGTATATCCACACTGCAACAGGCAGCGCACAAAACACCGCCGACAGTTTCACCGCCAAAGTGAACGACGGCGCAACGCCAATTAATCTTTCCGACACTGTGAAAGTGACGCTGGAAATCGCCCCGGAAAACCAGCCGCCAACCGTTTCAGGCGGTGGGATTGTCTTTGAAGGGCAGCCTGCCAACGCGGCCAACACCGGCAACGTTGGGCAATATATTATCGCCGATGGCGGTGGCGATACCCAGGACGGCGAACTCACCTTAACGATTACGGCGCTGCCTACTCACGGCACGCTCTATTTTAATGGTGTGGCGGTGATTCAGGGACAGCAGATCAGTTATAACGACCGCAACTTGCTGACCTATGAAAACAACGGCGAAGAAGGCATTACACAAGACACCTTCGGCGTGCGCGTCACCGACCAGGGCGGCGGCACCGCAACACCTGCCAGCAGCGATGCGCTGATTGCGCTGACTATCCAGCCGGTGGATGACGACCCGGCTCTCAATCCGGATTCCACCCTGCTCGCCAATGTGGCGGATGGGCCGGACAGCGTGGTGCTGATGCCAGAAATGCTCGCCAGCATCGATGAGGACTCCCCACCAGACCGCGTCAGCTTTGTGGTTAACGTTGACGGGCTAACACACGGTTACCTGACGCTGAACGGCGCGCGCATGCAGAACGGCGACACCTTCACCATGGAAGACGTGGTGGAAGGACGGGTGGTTTATACCCAGTATTTGAACGCGCCCATTGATGGCATCGACAAATTTAGTTTCCGCGTCATCGACCACTCCACCGCTCTGCGCTGGAATGCCGATGGCAGCACTTTCACGCGCCAGGGCGGGATTTGGGACAGCGAAAGTCCCGATGCCAAATTGACCCATTTCGACTTCACCATTGGCCTGGTGCCGCTGGCCAACAACCCGCCACCGGATCAAGTCCCGCCGCTGGATACTTCTGGGGACAGTACCAGCTCTGGCTATATTGGCGATGACCCCAATGGCGCGGCGCATGGCATTATTCTGGAAGGCGGCTCACTGACCCTTTCCGGCACCGGTAATATTAGCGATGCCACGCCGGGCATGAGTTACGTGGTTCCGGGTGTTCAGCCCGAGCAAATTGTCTATACCTTCCTGGGCAGCGGCAGCGGGCAAACCGGCCTGACCATCCTGAAAAGCGATGGCAACGGCGGTTACACGGTGATCAACGCTTTCGGTACCTTTACCCAGGCCGATTTGAACAACGGGTTAATCAGCGTTCGCCATGACGGTGGCGAAAACTTCCACTTCGATGGCAAGTTTTCGGTTTCCGCAGGACAAGTCACGCTCGATAGCACCGGCAACCCAATGGCGGTGACCTGGAACCCGGAACTGAAAGTGTTCGTCACACCGGTGAACGACGCGCCGGTGATTGCCGGTTCTTCCAACACCGTGCTGGCAGAAGGCGAAACGGTGATCATCACCAACTCGCAGCTGCAACTGGGCGACCCTGATGACGCCAACAGCGGCTCACCGTGGGAAGATGGCCCAACGATCAACGGCAACGACAATAACTACGCTTACAATAACGATCTCACAGGCGACCGTGCGCTGAAGTTTGCCTTCCTGACTCTGCCGACCGGCGGCGTGCTGCAATACTTTAACGGCACCAGTTGGGTGACGATCACTGATGCAGATATCGGCACCTTAAAGCTCGATGCCAGTTTGCTGAAAAACGACAGCACCAGCGGCCTGCGCTTTGTCAGCAACGGATCTGAAGTCCGCAGCACCAGCTTTGTGGCTTATGCGGTGGACCGCTGGGGCATGCAGTCGGCGACCAACGCCACGGTGGGCATCACCATCACCAACGTCAACGATGGGCCGAAAATCCCCCAGACGCCGGATAGCCCGGAAATTGTGGTACCGCCAGATTCACCGAACAATATCGGCGGCCAACCGGCCAACAACCCGGCGACAGTGGTTGAAGGCAGCTATGTGCAAATCAATGGCTCGCAGTTGCAGGCTTACGACCCCGACAGCAGCCCTGAGCAGGTGCAATTTACCATCACCAACTCACCGGACCACGGGCATCTGGCTTTCTCCCGCGACGGCGTGAATTTTAGCACCATCGGCAATGGCTCAACCTTCACGCAGGCCGACATTAACAACGGTTATATTTATTACCTGAATGACGGCGATGAAATCAGCGGCGACGGCCTCAATGCCGATGGTTTCGACTTCACGCTGTCTGATGGTGACAAAGAACAAGCCGCTAATCATTTCGCGATTAATATTACCCCGGCAAACGACAAACCCACTGTCACCGCCCCTTCCGGGCCAATTGACATCGGTGGCAATTCCCATGCGGTCAGCGGCTTTACCGTTGCCGACCCGGATATCACTGGCACCAGCAGCGCGACCAATATTCTCCAGACCACCGTGCGCCTGCTACACAACGATGGCAGTGCGTTCAGCCAAAGCGAATACAACAACATCAGGCTGGCGGCCAATGGTGCAAGTGGCGCACTGATTACCGGCGGCGACGGCGGTTATCTGGTGATCACCGGGACTGTCGCGCAGATCAACAGTGCGCTGAGCGGTTTGACCGTCACCTTCCCCGATGACCGCAACACCGTTTATCAGGTGCAGGTGATTACCGATGACCGCTTGCGTACCGGCAATGGTCAGCTCAATGGCTCAGCCAACGGCGGGCCGGTCAACCAGCCGACTAACCCGGCAACCGGCTCGCTGCCAGGCGCTGTCGATAACGTCAATTACGACTGGTATCAGGATGGCGTCCCCGCCAATAACGGCAATATTTCGGCAAACCAGGTGGCGATTAACGCCTCGGAAGTCAACGACCCTGGCACGCTGGTCGTCACCGATAGCGACAAAAACACCTTTGAAGATCAAGCTACCTGGATTGGCGGTGATTTCGTCATTACTGACGTGGAATCCAGCGCCTTTGGCAAACCTGTGACCGTGACGCTGACGGTCGGCCAGGGGCAACTGGGGATTGGCGGTGCTGCCAATGACAGCAACCTGGAAATTAACGGTGTGACGATTCAGGGCGATAATTCCGGCACCCTGATTTTGACCGGCACCGCCAGCGCAATTCAGGCCTTGCTCAACGACCCGACCAACGGCCTGACCTACAAAAGTGCGCTGAATGCCAACCACGACCAGAACGGCGCGGCAGCAGGCGATGTGACGCTGAATGTTCATCTCGACACCAGCACTGCCAGCGTCGGCGACACCGGTGGCCTGCCGCCTGCCGATGTGCAAATAGCGCTGACGATTACGCCAGTGAACGACCCGCCAACCATCACCGCGCCTTCGGACACCATTCTGCTCGACAACAACGCGCCGGGCGGCAATAACGTCGACGGCTTTGTGATTGGCGACCCGGATGTTGCGGATGCAGGCGGTATTGCGGCAGGTGAAAACGACATCGTGCAGGTGACGGTACGCATCACCGATGAAAACGGCAACCCGTTGAGCGTGTCGCAGTATCGCGATCAGCAAAACTCGGCGATTACCATTTCGTCGCTCAACACCACCTCTGGCGTGTTTATCCAGAACACCAGCCAGGACGGCGTGACGCCGCCCTCCAACGGGCAAAACGCGCCGCTGGTGATAACCGGTACCGTCGCGCAAATCAACGCTTACCTCGCGCAACTGCAAGTCACTATGCGCGGGGCGATTCTTGACGATGCTGACCAGTATTTCCGCGTTGAAGTGATTGTTGATGACCGCGTGCGTGATGCCAATGGCAACCTGACCAGCTCCGCAAACGGCGGCGATAACATCGGTACTGGCGGTGTTGGCACCTCGCAAGTCCCCAACACGGTGATAAGCCCTTACGCCGCGATTCCCGGCGGGCTGGGGCAAAACGTAGCCTCCACTTACCGCACCATTTTCCAAAGCAGTGTTAACGACCCGGCACAAATCAAGCTCGGTGAAAATCCAGTACTGAATACCGATGAAAACAGTGCCACCGTGACGCTGCCGCCGATTACCATCAGTGATTCGGATGCGGGCAGCCAGAGCATGACGGTCACCGTGAAACTGCCGAACGGTTTTGTGTTTGTGGCCCCCACCGGTAGCGGCGGAACAGTCACGGGAGCAGGCACCGACACGCTGACGTTCAACGGTTCTTACACGCAAATTAACAGTTATCTGGCGGGGCTGAGAGTCACACTGCCTGACGCAGATGGCAGCGCCACGGCGGCTGACTGGAACGGCAATTTCGGCGTCAAGGTAACGGTTAACGACCACGGCAATTCCGGCTCAAGGCCGGGATCGCTGCCAGGAAGTGGCAACGACCCTCATCAAGACCCAGGACAGGTGGAATACGAAGAAGGCGATGACCCATCTGCGCTTATCACCACGCGTGAATTTACCTTCACGGTCAACGCAGTGAACGATGCGCCAGAGGTGGTCGGCACGCCATCCGTCACCATCCCGACGCTTGAAGAAGATACCCTCGGCAGTTCGCTTGCGGGCAGCAACATTCACGACCTGTTCTTCGATTTCTTTAACGATGAACGCGACACCATCAATAACGACGGCACCGTTGGCGTGGGCGGCGGTAGCAGCGCAGACAGCTTCTATGGTGTGGCGATTACCAGCCACACGCCGAATACCGCGCAGGGCGACTGGCAATATTCGCTTGATGGCGGTACCAGCTGGCAGAACGTTGGGGCGCGTAGCGACAGCAACGCCCTGGTGCTTACCGCCAGTGCCTCGCTGCGTTTTGTTCCGGCAGCCAACTATTTCGGCGATCCGGTTACACTCGGTGTGCGTTTAGTGGAAACCAACGCCAATGGCGATGTTTCCAGCACGCCTGCGCTGCCTGACAACGGCGAGCAAATTAATATTGATGCCACAGGCGGGCATGGCGGCACCTCGATCTACAGCGAAACCGTCATCACGCTAAGCACAGAGGTCACCAATATTAATGACCGCCCAACTCTTGGCGACACCACCGTCACCATTGCCGAAGACACCCCGACACCACAAACCATCGGGCAAATTTTCCAGTCAGTTTATGGTGATGCCACAGACAACCAGACCGCTATTGCAGGCGGTGGAAACGCCAGCGGCGCACTGGGGTTTATCGCCATTTATGGTGACGACACTGACGCCAGCAAAGGCCACTGGGAATACAGCACCGATGGCAGCAACTGGCTGACGATCCCGTCAGATGTCAGCGCCAGCAACGCGCTGGTTCTCGCCAGCACCACGCAACTGCGCTTTGTGCCATTAGGCGATTACAACGGCCCGGTGAGTGGCGGCCTGCAACTGCGCGCCTCGGATACTACCGATACTTCGTCGTCAGGCGCAGGGGTGACGAATGGGCGGGTGAATTTCTTCGATTTCGCCAAAGACGGCGACCAGACGTCACATTGGTCGAATACCGCCAGGCTTTCCGTGACGGTGACGCCAGTGACCGACGCCGCCAACGACAGCTTCACCACCCACGCCAATGTGCCACTGGTGAATAACACCAGCGATTTACTGCTCAACGACACCTTCAGCAATAGCGATAAAACCGTGACCGCCGTGACGCAGCCGTCGCACGGCACGCTGACGTTAGTCAACAATGTGCTGACTTACACGCCAGATACCGGGTATGTCGGCTCCGACAGTTACACCTATACCGTGGTCAGCGGCGGCATCACCGAAACCGCGACCGTGACGATTAACGTCACCAACCAGGCTCCAACTGGCGTCACCGATAACCTGTCGATTGACGAAGATAGCCCGTTAACCCTCGGCAACGTGCTCACCAATGACAGCGACCCCGATGGCGCAGTCGATACCTTAACCGTGAAGAATTTCACCGTTGAGGGCAACACTTACGCAGCAGGTACCACCGTGAAACTGACGGGCAGCCACGGCACCTTACTCATCAACGCCGATGGCAGTTACCTCTATACGCCCGGCGGTGACTGGCATGGTGACATTGCCGTCAGTTATGTGGTCAGCGATGGCAATATGGGCGGCGACAGCAGCGCGGTGCTCGGTATCCACGTCGCCGCTGTTGACGATGCGAAAAACGATGTCGAAATCGAGCACACTGGCACGGTGATCACCACCGATGTGCTGGGAAATGACACCTTTATCAATATCGATCAAGCCGTGACCAGTTTCACTCAGCCACAACACGGTACCGTGACGCTCGGGCCAAACAACAAGCTGATTTATACCCCGGATGCGGGTTTTGTCGGCAGCGACCGCTACAACTACACCGTGACCAGCGGCGGAGTGACGGAAACCGCGACGGTGTTTATCTTTATGACTAACACCCCGCCAGACGCTTCCAACCAATTCGCGGTCACCGATGAAGACACGCCAGCCAGCGGCGATGTTTTACACCTGATTATTGACCCGGACGGCGACCCGCTTCATGTGGTCGATTTCCAGATTGACGGTATCAGCGGGACATTTGCCGCCGGGCAAAAAGTGACTATCGCCGGCAAAGGCGATTTCACGCTAAATACCGATGGCAGTTACCTCTTTACGCCCGTTCCAGACTGGAACGGCAAAGTGCCGACCATCACCTTCCACGTTTCCGATAACACCAGCGTGCCGCCAACCGAAAGCTCGCTGGACATCACCGTGCGCCCGATGGTCGACATTACCCACGATACCGCGACCACCCACGCCGGTACGCCAGTGACCATTGATGTGTTAGCTAACGACCATTTCAGCAACTCCGATGCGGCCATCCAGCAGACCGTATTCTCGGCAGCGCATGGCACCGTCACTCTTGTCGGCAACAAACTGGTCTACACGCCGAATGCCGGATATGTCGGTGACGATGTATTTACTTACACGGTGAAAAGCGGCGGCATTGAAGAAACCGCCTCCGTCACCGTCACCATGACCAACACCTTGCCGGAACCGCGCAACTCGGTAGTGCGAACCCCGGAAGATACAACGATTACTAATGGCGATTTGCTGGATGGCGCGCGCGATGCCGATTCAGACACGCTGACGGTCACCAACTTCACGATTGACGGCGTAGTCTATGCGGCGGATGAGTCCGTCGAGATTGAAGGAAAAGGCACGCTGACCATCCACAGCGACGGGCTTTACACCTTCGTTCCGGTGCCGGACTGGAACGGGCAGGTACCGCCTGTCACCTTTACCGTCAGCGATGGCAACAACGGCGGCCAGGTCACCCGCAACCTGGTGATTATTGTCCAGCCGGTGGCCGATATTCTGCCGGACGACGCCACCACGCATGCCGATAACCCGGTCGCCATCGACGTACTGCATAACGACAGCTTCAGCAACGACACCAAAACCGTGACCGCCAGCAGTGACGGCACCACGCTTGGGCGCGTAGAAGTATTGTCTAATAACACCATTCGCTACACCCCACCGCCAGGATTTGTCGGCACCGATACCTTTAGCTATTCGGTGACCAGCGGCGGAATTACCGAAACCAGCACCGTCACGGTAGTAGTCACCAACACCGTGCCAACCGCCAGAGATATGGAACTGACGATGGATGAAGACGGTACGTCGTTGAGCGGTTTGCTGACTGCCAGCGATGTCGATTCCGACGTAGTGCGGGTGACGTCATTCCATGTCGACGGTATTAGCGATGATTTCCTGATCGGCAATTTTGGCACCACCAGCGCCATTATTCCGGGCGTCGGCACCTTTACGCTGTCGTATGACCGCCACTACACCTTCACGCCGCTGGCGGACTGGAACGGTGACGTGCCAAAAATCACTTACACCGTGACCGATGATAACGGCGGCGCAACCGCCGTCGGGCATGTGGATATTACGGTGAATCCGGTGGTCGACATCGCTGATGACACTGCGACTCTTCACGCCGGAGGCAGTTCGACGATCAACGTGCTCGCCAACGACAATTTTGAGAATGACGATCGCGCTGTCACCCTCGTTGGCGCTGCGCAAAACGGCACCGTCACTATTGGCACGAACGGCAACGTGACATATACGCCGTCGCCGGAATTTGTTGGTACTGACAGCTACACCTACACCGTCACCAGCGGCGGCGTGACAGAAACCGCCACGGTGTTTGTCACCGTCGAGAACACCGCACCCATCGCTAACCCTGATACACAGACGGTGAACGAAGATTCGACAATCACCGGCAACGTGCTGGATAACGACCGCGATCCTGATAACAACACGTCGGTGCAGGACACGTTGCGCGTCACCAGCTTTACCTTACCAGGTGAAAGCGTGGCGCATCTGGCGGGCGAAACCGTCACCATTAGCGGCATTGGCGAGCTGACATTAAACGCTGATGGCAGCTATCAATTTGTGCCGGTTGGCGACTGGAACGGCTCGATTCCGCTCATCACCTATCAGATCAGCGACGGCCACACGGGCGGCACTGCCAGCAGCACGCTGACGCTGGAAATCACAGCGGTCGATGATATTGCGCCGGATTCCGCCAGCACCCACGCGGGGCAGCCGGTCACTATCGACGTGCTGAGCAACGACAGTTTCGAAAATGGCGACCGTGAGATTACCGCCACCAGCAGCGGCGCGCACGGCAGTGCCACCATTGTCGATGGCAAAATCGTCTACACCCCGGTGGCGGGTTTTGTTGGCAGCGACAGCTTCACCTATACCGTCACCAGCGGCGGCAAGCTGGAAACCACCACGGTGACGGTGCAAATCACCAACAGCGCACCAGTGGCCAACCCGGACATTAACACCACGCTGGAAGACACCGTGGCGCACGGCAACGTGCTGACTAACGACACCGATGCCGACCCTGACGACGCTGCGGCACTTCACGTCACCCGTTTTACTATTGACGGCAACGTGTATGCGCCAGGCAGCGTGGTGACGTTAAGCGGCATGGGCGTACTGACGTTACGCGCCAACGGCAACTGGACTTTCGTTCCGGTCGCTGACTGGAATGGCACCCTGCCGGTGGTGAGTTACGACATGAGTGACGGCAACGACGGCGGGGTTTCCAGTTCCTCGTTAAGCATTACCATCGCGCCAGTTCAGGATGCCTTTAACGACCTGATTTCCGTCAACGGCAACAGCTCGGTGACCAGCGATGTGCTGGCAAACGACACTTTCAGCAACAACGATAACGCTATCGTTAGCATCAGCCAGGGCAACCACGGCACCGTCAGTGTCGAAAACGGAAAAATCACCTACACGCCGAATCTGGGTTATGTCGGCAACGACAGCTACACCTACACCGTGCTAAGCGGCGGCATTCTGGAAACCGCCACTGTGGTAGTGCGCGTCGCCGATCTCGCGCCGATCGTTAACCCGGAAGCGGTGATCACCCAGGAAAACACGCCGATCTCCGGAAATCTGTTAACTAACGACAGCGATCCGAACGGCGACCCGCTGCATATCTCCGTGTTCCAGGTGGGTGGTACGCGCTACAACGCGGGCGAAACCGCGCTGCTGGCGGGCATTGGCAGCCTGACGGTGCAAGCCGATGGCAGCTACACCTTTACGCCGGTAAACAACTGGCATGGCTTCGTGCCTGCGGTTACTTACACCGTCAGTGACGGTTACGCCGTTGGGGAAACCAACGGTACGCTGCGCATTCTGGTAGCACCGTCGGTGGAAATTCAGGTGCGCGAAGATGGCCTGACGCCGCTCGACCCTGGCGCTCAGGAAGTCAGCGGCACGCTTGATTTGCTGTCGCTCGATAAACTGAAAACCTTCACTTTCCAGGGCCGGGTAATCACCGCCGAGCAGCTATTGCAGCTCAATCCGCTGTCGCCAATCACCATCGAAACCGTGACCGGCACCATCACGCTGCTGGCTTATTACAGCGCGGCCGATGGCGAAGGGCATCTGGATTATCGCTTTGTGTTGCGCGAGGCGGTGGCGCAGCCAGGCCAAATCAGCACCCACAACGATTACGCCGTGGAAGTGAACGGCGTCAACGTCGGGCAGTTGCGCATTACGGTGGTGAACGACCAGCCGACCGCCACCGATGACAGCGCGGAAATCTTGCAGGATCAAGGCCAGCAAAACGTCAGCGGTAACCTGTTTAACGACGACCGCATCGGTGCTGACCGGGCCGCAGACAACGGCCCCGTCACGGGTGTGATGTCAGAAAATACTGGCGCGGCCGGGACGATTGGCGGCACCAGCAGCGGCCAGTACGGCACGCTGTTTTTAGATAGCCAGGGCAACTGGCGCTATCAGGTCAACAGTGCCGATCCACGTGTGGCAGCACTGGATGCCAACGCCACTCTGAGCGAAGTGTTTGTCTACACCATCACCGACAGCGATGGCGACACCAGCGAAGCACGCCTGACGATCCGCATTTATGGCGTCACCGCGATGCCGAATGACAACAACGACCGTGATGGCGAGCAAATCTTTGGCCGTGACGACGACGAGTTGCTGGCCCCTTACCGCCAAAGCTACCAGCCAGGGCTGTTTATTCTGCCATTAGTGTATGACTTACAAAGTGATGCTGCTGGTCTGCAAACTCGCCTCAACAGCCAGTTTGCTGCGATCGGTTACGGCATCGAACAAGCCAGTTCGCCAGTGATGCAGCAGGCCGTGCTGTTCTCGCGCTGGTACAACGACAGCCGTGAACAACGGGACTTGCCTGGTTTAGCAAGCAACGGGCTGGGGCAAAACTCACTGGGGAATTCGTTTGGCCCGTTTGGCATCGGGCAAGACAGTGAACGAAGCGCAACCCCACCCATCGCCATGGCACAAGAAAGACCCGCTCTGGAACGATCAGCAGGTGAACAACCTTCGGTTATCACCCTGGGAGCACAGCCTTTATCGGCACAGCTCGCAGCCCTTGAAAGAAAAACTTTGGCGTCCGGGAAGCACATTACAGTCCCGACAATCACTCGCCGGTAACTGGCTGAGAGCAATTGTTTAAGATGGAAAAAACAACGATGAACGCATACGTGGTGGCGCAATATAAAAAACGTGGCGTACCGTTAATCAAACCCGTGGCCGGTTTGATTGCGGTGCTGGTTTTGGCAGGCTGTGGCACGGTGAAACCGGAGCCGATGACTCAGGATGAAATCACCGCACGCGTGAATCGCGACCGTGCGGAAATGTACCGCGGGCAGGAAGCCCTGCATGGCCCACTGACGTTATCCGACGCGATGGCGCGAGCGTTAAAATATAACCTCGATTACCGCCTGAAAATGATGGAAACCGCGCTGTCACGCAGCCTGCTGGATGTCTCGCAACAAGACATGCTGCCAAAACTGATGACGGATGCCGGTTATCGCTGGCGTGATAACGATTCGGGCGGCACCAGTGTCGGCATTGACGATGGCGTGATCAGCCTGCGTCCTTCCACCTCGGAAGAGCGCTCACATTACCTTGCCAGCGCGACTTTTTCGTGGGATGTGCTCGACTTCGGGATGAGCTACTTCCGCGCTAAACAGCAGGCAGATGAAGTGAACATCGCCGAAGAACGCCGCCGCAAAGTGCTGCAAAACATCGTCCAGGAAGTGCGTGATGCCTACTGGCGAGCGCTGGGCGCGCAGCGTTTGCTGGATGAAACCCAACCGCTGGCCGAGCAAATTGCCCAGGCGCTGGATAAAACCCGCGAAGCCGAACAGGCGGGGATTTTGCCACCGGTTGAAGGGCTGGAATACCAACGTGCGCTGCTGGATGGCATGACGTTGCTCAACCAGAAACGACAGCAAATGGAGCTGGCGAAAAGCGAACTGACGGCGCTGATCAACCTGCCGCCGGGCACGCCGCTGGTGTTGCAAGACACGCCAACGCCGCTGGCTCCGGCACCGACTAACATCGATAAGCTCGAGCAAATGGCGCTGGAACGCCGACCTGAATTGCGTGAAGAAGATTACAAAACACGCATCGACAGCTACGAAACCAAGCGGCAAATTGCCTCGTTATTCCCGAACCTGAACCTGTTCGCCGGGATTAACTACGACTCCAACGACTATCTCTACAACAGTAACTGGATTGAGAGTGGCGTGGGGGTTTCGATGAACCTGTTCAAACTGTTGAGCATTCCGTCGATTAGCACCGCCAACGACGCGCGCGCGCAAACCGATGATGCCCGCCGTATGGCGCTGAGCATGGCGGTGCTCACACAGGTGCGTGTCGCCACCGAACGCTACAAACTGGCCTCCTATGACTTCCAGATTGCCGAGCAATCGGCGCAAGTTGACCAGCGCCTGGCGAGTATTTCCCGCGCCGGATCGGACAACTCGCTGACCAGTGATTTGGAAACATTAAGAACCCAGGCGCGTTCCATCGTTTCCCGCTTCCAGGAAGCGTCATCGTATGCCGAAGCGCAGGCCGCTTATGGCCGAGTGCTGAACTCAGTAGGTATTGATTTGCTGCCAGATCAGGTGACAAAAACCGACGTTGCCAGCTTATCGCGACAAATTCAGACCAGTTTGCGCCAGCAAGAAAGTGCGGTGTTTGCCCATGCCGCTGGTATTGCTGTTGAAAAACACCCGGTGTCGATTCAGGTCACACGCCTGCCAGCAGGCGTTTCGCGTGGCAGCATCGAGCAATCCGTCGGGCGGGTCATTGAAGCGAACCACCTGTCGCTGGAACCGTCTCCGAGCAGTATCCATTTGCAAATGAGCTTTAGCGGCGGCACCAACAATGGCATGCGCAAAGGCGTGTGGACGATGCGTGTCAAAGATGCCACCGGTGCCGAAGTGCTGGCGCGTCAGTACGTGAGTTATCTGCCAAACGAAGCCAGCACGCGTTCTATCAGCGCCCTGGCCGAAGCGGCAACGTTATCGATTACCAGCGATTTACAACGAATTGCCGGGGCGACCCCCGTGTTGACCGCGACGCCATGAGGTATTTATGAAGACAAAAATAATGGTGGATGACGCTAACGCTTATCCCCCCTACAAAAACAACAGCGTCATCCGACAAAAATGGATGGTCGGGTTGATCTGCGCACTTTCCTGCTTATCCGCGCCCGCGTTTGCTGCGGATGGCTCTGCGGCGGTGCGCTTCCTGGTACTCGCCAATCGTGAAAGCCCGCTTTCCAGCGTGGTTCCAGGGCGGATGGCGAAAATTAACGTCCAGTTGGGCGATACCGTCACGCAAGGCAAACTGCTGGCGAACATGGATTGTAGCGACCTGGTAGCCCGCAAAAATGCCGCTGAAGCGGAGTTTCACGCCGCCCAACTGCGCTATGAAGCCAAAGCTAAACTGCAAGGATTACAATCGGCTGCGGCACTGGAAGTGGGCTTAGCCGCTTCCGAAGTGAACCGCACTAAAGGCCAGATGGGGATATTTGACGCCCAACTGGCGCAGTGCCGCTTCGTGGCTCCATTCAATGGGCGCGTCGCTAAAATCTATGTCAAAGAAGGCCAGGGGATTGGTGCGGGTGCGCCAGTGATTGATCTGGTCGGCAGCGGGACTTTGCGCGCACGGTTAAACGTGCCGTCAAGCTGGGTGCCGTGGCTAAAAATCGGCTCGCAGCTGAATGCCTCGGTCGGTGAAACCGGCAAACAATACCCGCTCACGGTGACGCACATTAGCGGCAAAGTGGATGCCGTTAGCCAGACCATCGAAATCGAAACCCGCTTCCCGGACAAAACCGACGACGTATTACCCGGCATGAGCGGACAAGCGGTAGCGGTTTGCCCGCCGGATGAAAACCGTTGCCTGAAAAGCGGGACCGCCAATTCGTGACCAGCAGTGTAGCTTTTTACCAACTGGCCGCCCGAGTCGAAACCATCAGCAATACCGCTGAACTCGGGTTTGCTATCTGTAATGAAACGCGCCAACTGGTGGATTACCGCCAGGCCGCACTGCTGTCGCTTGCGCCCAATAACCGCGCCAAACTGGTGGCCCATTCCGGGCTGAGCGATACCGACAACAACACGCCGTATGCCTTATGGCTGGCGGATGTGGCGCAGGAAATTGCGCCACATTGCCGAGCCTTACCCCCGGAAGCCCGTGTGCTGGCGCTGGCACCCGCACAATTAAGCGAAACGCTGGCTAAGCTGTGGAACGAGTGGTTGCCGCCGCAGGTTTGGGTACTGCCGCTCACCGGTGCCGACGGCGAAATACACGCGTTGTGGTTTTTAGGGCGCGACGAACCGTGGCCAACCTCGCTGGCTCCAGCATCGCCAGAATTTACCCTGCTGCAACTGAGCGGTTTGTACGGTTACGCCTGGTGGGCGTTAACCGCGCGCCCGTCGCGCTTTAAGCAATTCTGGCAGCGCAACACCGGACGCCGCCTCGCTTATATCCTGCTGGCAGTGCTGCTGGTGCTGTGTATTCCGGTGCGCGAATACACGCTGGTGCCAGCGGAAATTATCTCGCTGCAAAGTGAAGTGATTGCCGCGCCCGATTCCGGGGTGATTAAGCGCATGGTGGTGTTGCCAAACAGCGATGTAGTGAAAGACCAGGTGCTGGCGACTCTTGACGACACCACGCTGCATAACCGGCTGGCGGTGGCACAGGCCGAGCTGGAAACCGCTGAAACCACGCTGCATCAGGCTTCTCAGCAAGCGATTGAAGATCAACAGGCCAAGTCAGAACTGGCGATGGCCGAAGGTAAATGGCGCGAGAAAAAAGTGGAAGTGGAGTCGATAGTCCGTGACATCGATAAACTCACGATTCGCGCCCCAGGCAACGGCGTTTTCGTCTATTCCGACCCGGACGACTGGGCTGGCCGCCCGGTGCAAACGGGTGAGCGTATTGGCCTGCTGGCTGACCCCAATAGCCTCGGCGTGCGCGCCTGGGCACCGGTCAGCGAATCCACCAACCTGAATCGCGGCGCACCGATGACGGTATTTTTGAAAGTCGCCCCGCTCGATTCTTTTAGCGCGAAACTGGATTACGCAGGCTATCAAACCGTTGAAGCGCCCAACGGCGTGGCCAGTTATTTGCTGCGCGGCACGCTTGAAGGTAAACCAGAAGTGGCGCGTATTGGCTTACAAGGAACCGCGCGAGTGACCGGTGACTGGGCAATGCTCGGTTACCTGTTGCTGCGCCGCCCTATCGCCACCTTGCGTGCCGGGAGCGGCTGGTGATAAGCGGTGCCGCCACAGCGCCGCCGTGGCCTGCGCTGCGTGATGAACTGCGCCTCAATAGCGCAGGCAGCAACCGCGATGGTTCGCCGGCCTGGCATTTGGCCGATCCGGTGCGCAACCTGTTTTTCCGCCTCGGCTGGCTGGAAATCGAAATTCTCAAACGCTGGCAACTGGCTGATACCGCAAAAATCGCACAGGCGATTAATCAACACACCACGCTGAATGTGGATGAAGAGGACGTCAAAGCGTTTGTGCTGTTTTTGCAGCAGCAACAATTGCTGCGCACCGCGCGTTATCGCCCGGGGTCATCGGTGTGGAAATGGCTGTTGCACAGTTATTTGTTTATTCGTATTCCGTTGATTCACCCTGAAAAAGCCCTGCGTAAAGCGCTGCCGTGGTTGCAGCCGTTGTTCAGCAAAACTTTCTTGTGGCTGACGCTGTTAGTGGCGATGACCGGCATTGTGCTGGCGGCGCGCCAGTGGGATACCGTGGTTGCCACGCTGCATAATTCGGTGAGCTGGCAAGGTGCGGCGGCCTTTGCTATCGCGCTGGTGTTTTCCAAATGCTGGCATGAAATGGGGCACGCGTTAACCGCCACGCGCCACGGTGTGCGGGTTGGGCATATGGGTGTTGCGTTGCTGGTGATGCTGCCGATGGCCTACACCGACACCGGCGAAAGCTGGAAGCTGTTTCGTTCGCGCGATCGGCTAAAAATCGCCGCCGCCGGGATTGTTTCCGAGCTGGTGCTGGCGGCATGGGCGACGCTGCTGTGGTCATTCGCACCGGAAGGCAGCATCAAAAACGCGCTGTTTTTCCTGGCGACCACCGCCTGGGTGATGACAGTGGTGGTCAACGCCAGCCCGTTTATGCGCTTTGACGGCTACTACATTCTCAGCGATATGCTCGATTTCCCCGGCCTGCACGAACGCGCCGGAAACTGGGCAAAACGAGCGATGCGCTGGCACCTGTTTGGCATTAACGATCCCGCACCCGATAACGTCACTCCGGCCTTTGCGCGCTTTCTGACGCTGTTCGCTTTTGCCACCTGGATTTACCGCCTGCTGCTGTTTATCGGCATTGCGGTGGTGGTGTATCACGCCTTTTTTAAAGCGCTGGGCGTGATTTTATTTTTGGTAGAAATTGTCACTTTTGTGGTGCAACCGATGATCAAAGAGATCAAACACTGTTGGGCCAGGCGCGAGGAAAGCCAGCCGTTTTATCGCCGCAGGTTGCTGCTGATTGCTATTGCCGCGCTGCTGGTTATTTTTGTGCCGTGGTCAAATAAAGTGAGCCTGCCAGGTGTAGTGGAAGCCGGTTTTGTGCAACCGATTTACACGCCCTACAGCGCACGCCTTGAGAAAGTTTTTGTCACCGACGGCCAGCAAGTAAAAGCTGGGCAACCGCTGTTTGAGCTGATTGCGCCGTTGCCAGAAACCTCGCAACGTAAGGCGGAAGAAATGCGCCGCGCCTGGGAATACAGCGCCCGTGGTGCATTAGGGCTGGAGAAAGACGGCCCCGCCAAACAGGTGCTGGCGGATCAAATGGCACGCCAGTATTCACTGCAACAAAGCGCGGGGAATAGCGAATTGCTGCGCCTGCGGTTAGTTGCCGCCTCGAATGGGCGCATTGAAGATCGCGATCTTTCTTTGCAGCCTGGAAGCTGGATCTCAGCATCCACGCATATCGCCACGCTGGTGAATGCCGATCGCTGGCGGGTCAAAGCGCTGGTCGGGGAAGAGGATCTGGCGCGTTTACGGGTAGGTGCAACAGCCAGGATTTATCAACCTGGCGAGTGGCAACCGCTTATCGGACGCGTGGTGTCCATCGACCATAATGTGGTGACGCGCCTGCCTTCGTTGCTTTTAGCGAAAGAGCATGGCGGGCCGGTGGCATTAAACCCGACGGCGCAGGCCAAAGATTTGCACCCGCAAGGGGTTTGGTATCGCGTATCGATTGAAGGTGATGGTAAAGCGGCAGTGTTGAACCGGGAAAATCTCGCGGATATTTCAGTGGCAAGCTCGCGCCAGAGTCTTGCGCATCGTTGGTTTAATAGTGTGTCATTGATGTTGATTCAGCAAACGGGAATGGGCAAAGAGGGGTAATTTCAGCAGCGTCCTGGCATGAATGTCGGATGACGCTGCGTTTATCCGACCTACGAAAACAAATGGTTTCAAACAACGCGCATTAAAATTTGGGGGTTTTGTAGGGGGGATAAGCCGCAGGCGTCATCCACCAAACAGCGACCAAAGTCAGCCCCTCTTTGCAGAGGGGCTTAGTCCTTGCTACAGGATGCTCAATGAGGTGCATATCATTTAATGAGGCGGCTAAGTTACATTCCAAAACCCACCCCTTCCTCCTGGGATACTGGAAGGGGTCGTTCTATTAATGTCCGCTTCTGGACTCAGAGTCAATTGTTTGGAACTGACCTTTTCATTGATTTGCAATTCACCCGTCATACTTCAAGTTGAGTAACACGTCGTAATACTTTTGCCAGTTTTTGCTGATTAAACGGCTTACGCAAAAGCTCGACCGGCGGTAATTGTTGCCCGCTACGCCGCAGGTCCTGCCCGCTGATCAACAGGCAAGTCAGATGTGGATAATGCTCGCGCGCATGCTGCACCACATCGGCTCCGTTCATCGGCCCCGGTAACATCAAATCGCTGATGAGAATCTGAATATCCGGCACCTCTTTGAGAAACTGTAGCGCCTGCTGGCTGTCGCTGGTTTCCAGTGTCAAATAACCCAGTTGATGCAGTTGCTCACACAGCGTCTGGCGCACATCGTGTTCATCTTCCAGCACTAACACCAGTTGGTCCTGAAGCGGATTTTCCACAAGCATTAGCGGCACCGTTTCACTGACGGCCTGCGCAGATGCACGCGGCAGTTGCAAGCGCACTAACGTTCCCTGTCCCGGCGCACTTTCAATTTGCACTCGCCCACCGGACTGGCGCACAAAACCATACACCATCGACAACCCCAGCCCACTGCCGCTGCCAGTCTGTTTGGTGGTGAAGAAGGGTTCAAAAGCTTGCGCTTTGACTTCCGCCGACATGCCATGCCCACGGTCTGTCACTTCCAGCGCCACCATATCTTGTTTGCCACCGCCAGATCGCACCACTCGTTGGTTCCAGGTGCGGATTTTAATCGTGCCGCTTTGCCCTTCCATCGCATCACGCGCATTCATTACCAAATTGATAATCGCATTCTCAAGTTGATTCACATCGATCCACGCCGGCCACGCCGGATGCTGCGCTTCAATTTCCAGCGTCAACGTCGCAGGAAGTGAATGGCGAATCAGCGGGTCGAGGTTTTCCAGCAGGTTTTTCATCGCCACCGCATGAGGATGCAGCGATTGTTTGCGCGAAAAGGCCAGCAGACGCTGAGTGAGTTGCGCGCCGCGTTCGGCGGCTTTTAAGGCACGCTGAATGCGCGTGGCATCTGACGAATCCACCGATGTCAGCTCAAGACTACCGATAATCACCGCCAGCAAATTATTGAAATCATGCGCCAGGCCGCCGGTGAGTTGCCCCACTGCTTTCATTTTTTGGCTGTGAACCAGTGCTTCTTCCAGTGCTTTCCGCTCGGTGCGCTCCAGCACCACGTTCACCATGCCGCGCCCCGGCACCGGGCTAAAACGCAGCTCGATAGTGCGATTATCGGCAAGCCGTAGTTCTTGTGGTTTGGGTAACGGGCGTGAGAGGTTTTCAAGGATATGTTCCTGGAGCGGCGACACCTGTTTTAACAGATTCATGTAATGCTGCCCGCGCTGCAAACGTTCCGCTGCCAGCCCCAGCAGCAACGGATACTGCGGGTTCCACACCACCAAAATGCCGTCGTTATCGAACAACGCAAAACCATCGCGCATGGCATGGAAAGTGGTTTCCAGTTGAGTGCTTTTTTCTTTCAGTAATTTCGAGGTGTGTTCCAGCGAGGCGGTGTTGCGCGCAAACACGTTAAAGGCACGCGCCAGCTCGCCCAGTTCATCACGGCGCTGCAACGCAGGCACGCTGACATCGCGCTCCCCCCGCGCCAGCCGTGTCATGGCGTGGGAAATTGCCGTCAGGTTCGAGCCAAGATTGCGATAGATATACCAGCCCGCAAAGCCGGTAATCACCAGCGCCAGCAAGGCAAACAGGCCAATAAAAGCAATCATCGATTGCAGCTCTTGATGGCTCTGTTCGCTGCGGTTGAGCGACTCCTGTGCCACTTTTTGCACGTACTGGTTGATGTCATCATTCAAAAACGCCACCAGCGCTTTGATGTGATACATAAACCACGAGATGCCCAAATCGCTGTTATCCAGCGCCTGAGAAAGTGGCAGTAATTGCTGCAAATGTGCGGTGAACTCCTGCAATATCTCATCGACTAGCGGTGAATCATCATGCGCCGGAAGCTGCGCCATGACTTCGGTGAGTTGCACCACGGTGGCTTTCGGCGAAGGGGTTTGGATGGCAATCAGAATCAGGCGGTCCATTTCCGTTAACAGCCGCGCTTCGGGCGTCGTCCGTCCGTCACGGGCATTGATGTCCTGAATATGATGCAGATAACTTTGGTTTTGATACAGCGCACTGAGCAGCGCGTTACGTTCCAGATGGCGACGATGCCCCAGTTCCAGCATGCGCGTAACACTGCTTTCCAGTTCGTTACTGCGCTCGGTGATGCGCTTGACCAGCTGCGGTTCATGGCTGGCGAGCGGCGCGTTCGCCAGGTGATTGAGCGAGTTTTGCAACGCCTGCTGGGTTTGCTGTAAACGCTGCGCTTCGCTCTGATATTCCAGCGCACCAACCACTTGCGTGAGGCGCACCGCCGCCGTCGCCACATTCGCGGTATCCCGCGCCAACTCCATGCTGCCGGACATGTCACTGAGCGTTTGCCCCTGCACTTGTTCCTGCAAACGGCTGGCATGATTAAAGCCGAGAATTGCCACGCCACACACCATTAAGGTCACCGCCACCACCAGCAAGTTAAAGGACAGCAAGCGTCCGCGAGCGCTGGTGAGGAACGGTGTGCGGGGTGCAGGCATAGTTTGGCTCCGGTGATGATTTTCAGTGTGGTTTGCCCTCACCCCAACCCTCTCCCCCAGGAGAGGGAGAAAACCGATTGGTCCCCTCTCCCTCAGGGAGAGGGCTGGGGTGAGGGTGGATATATGACAAATATGAACGACTTCTGACATTTTGCATTTACTTAGACGTGTTCAACTGGCAGCAATCGAAACCTTACCTGCAGGAGCTGCGACATGAGTCACGTTCCCATTCTGGAGATGCGCAATATTGCCAAGTCATTCGGCAAATTTTTTGCGTTGAAAGGGGTCGATTTAACGGTGTTCCCCGGCGAAATACACGCCTTAATGGGGGAAAACGGCGCCGGTAAAAGCACGCTGATGAAAATCCTTGCCGGGGCGTATACCGCCACCAGCGGCGAGATTTTAATTAACGGCGAACCGTACAGCATCAAGGGGCCAAAAGATGCGTTAAACGCCGGCATCACGCTGATTTACCAGGAAATGCAGCTCGCCCCTAACCTCACCGTGGCAGAAAATATTTTCCTCGGCAGCGAGCTTTCACGCGCCGGTTTAGTGAAGCGCAAAGAGATGCTGATGCAGGCGCAGACGGTTATCGACCGCCTCGGCGCACAGTTTAAGGCCAGCGATTTAGTCTCGCGCCTGACAATTGCCGAGCAGCAGCAGGTGGAAATCGCCCGCGCACTGCACCGTAACAGCCGCATTTTAGTGATGGATGAACCCACCGCCGCACTGTCGTCCCGTGAAACGCACCGCCTGTTCGAGCTGATTATGCGGCTGCGCGATGAAGGGATGGCGATTATCTATATCAGCCACCGCATGGCGGAAGTGTACGAGCTGTCTGACCGCGTCAGCGTGCTGCGCGACGGGCAATACGTCGGCAGTCTGACGCGTGAAAACCTCAACGCTAACGAACTGGTGCGCATGATGGTCGGCCGCCCGCTAAGCGATCTGTTCAATAAAGAACGCGATATTCCGCAGGGGAATGTGCGCCTGAACGTTCACCACCTGACGGATGGCGCAAAAGTGCAGCCGGTCAGTCTGCAAGTGAAATCCGGTGAAATCGTCGGGCTGGCGGGGCTGGTGGGTGCCGGACGTTCCGAGCTGGCACAGCTGATTTTTGGCGTGCGCAAATCGACCGGCGGCAACATCGAAATTGATGGCAAGCCGGTGAAGATTCATTCACCGCGTGAAGCTATTCACTACGGGATCGGTTTCCTGACCGAGAACCGCAAAGAGCAGGGTTTGTTCCTCGAACTCGCCGCACAAGACAACATCACCATGGCGACGCTGGAACGCGACGCACACTACGGCTGGCTGGATCGCAAAAAAGCCCAGACCATTTCTGACGATGCTATCAGCCTGCTGAATATCCGAGTGCCGCACGCGCAAGTGCGGGCTGGCGGGTTATCCGGCGGTAATCAGCAAAAACTGCTGATCTCGCGCTGGGTGGCGATCGGCCCGCGTATTTTGATCCTCGATGAACCGACGCGCGGCGTGGATGTCGGGGCGAAAAGCGAGATCTACCGGATCATGAGCCAGATGGCGAAACAAGGCGTGGCGATCCTGATGATCTCCAGTGAGTTGCCGGAAATCGTCGGCATGAGTGACCGGGTTTATGTGATGCGCGAAGGCAGTATCGCGGGCGAATTGCACCCCGCCGAGATCACTCAAGAGAATATTATGACGCTGGCAACGGGCGTTGAAGATGCCCATAAAAAGGGGATTCACCATGGCTAGCCCAACCACACCACAACAAGTCGCCAAATCTGCCTCGCTGAAAAAAGCGCTGTTCGGCGACTTGATGCAAACCGTCGGCATTTTGCCAATATTGATCCTGATCGTCGCCATTTTTGGGTTTATCACGCCCAACTTTTTTACCGAATCTAACCTGCTGAATATCGCCCGCCAGTCGTCGATCAATATCGTTCTCGCGGCGGGGATGACGTTCATTATTTTGACCGGTGGTATCGACCTTTCCGTTGGCTCTATTTTGGGTACCACGGCGGTGACGGCGATGGTGGTTTCACTCATGCCGGGTTGGGAATCACTGTCGATTCCTGCCGCGCTGATGATGGGCACCGGGCTTGGGTTGTTTAACGGCATGCTGGTGGCCTGGGCTGGATTACCGCCGTTTATTGTCACCCTCGGCACCTATACGGCATTACGCGGTGCGGCCTATTTGCTGGCTGACGGCACCACGGTGATTAACTCGAATATCAATTTTGAATGGATTGGCAATGCGTATCTCGGACCGATTCCGTGGCTGGTGGTGATTGCGCTGGCGGTGATTGTCGTCTGTTGGTTCATTCTGCGGCGCACCACGCTCGGCGTTCATATTTACGCGGTCGGCGGCAACATGCAGGCCGCCCGTCTGACAGGCATTAAAGTCTGGATGGTGTTGCTGTTCGTGTATGGCATGAGCGGGCTGCTTTCCGGGCTGGGCGGGGTGATGAGCGCCTCGCGGTTGTATAGCGCCAACGGCAATCTTGGCACCGGTTATGAGCTGGATGCTATCGCTGCGGTGATCCTCGGCGGCACTAGCTTCGTCGGCGGGATTGGCACCATTACCGGCACGCTGGTCGGCGCGCTGATTATTGCCACGCTCAACAATGGTATGACGCTAATGGGCGTCTCGTATTTCTGGCAACTGGTGATCAAGGGTGCGGTGATCATCATTGCGGTGCTGATCGACAAATACCGTACCCGCCACCATCAAAGTGCATAACGTAAACGGTGGATGACGCTATCGCTTATCCACCCTACCAAACCGATAACCATGCTCTTTCGTAGCTCGGATAAGCGTGAGCGTCATCCGACAAAACCAGACAGGAGATTCACCATGCGTTTGAAGATACTAGCTGCAGCACTCATGATTGCCGCCGTACCGTTTGTTCAGGCAAAAGAGCTGAAATCCATCGGGGTGACGGTGGGTGACCTCGCCAACCCGTTCTTCGTGCAGATAACCAAAGGTGCCGAACTGGAAGCCCGTAAGCTTGCGGGAGATAACGTGAAAGTGACGCTGGTTTCCAGCGGTTACGATCTCGGCCAACAGGTTTCTCAAATTGATAATTTTATCGCCGCCAAAGTCGACATGATCATTTTGAACGCGGCGGATTCCAAAGGGATCGGCCCGGCGGTGAAACGTGCGAAAGACGCGGGGATCGTGGTGGTTGCGGTGGACGTGGCAGCGGAAGGGGCGGATGCGACGATCACCTCGAACAACACTCAGGCGGGTGAAATCGCCTGTAAGTACATTGCGGATCGCCTGAAAAACAAAGGCAACGTGGTGATCATCAACGGGCCGCCGGTTTCCGCCGTGCAGAACCGTGTAGAAGGCTGCGAAACCGAGTTTAAAAAGCATCCTGATATCAAGATCCTTTCTTCTAATCAGAACGCCAAAGGCAGCCGCGAAGGTGGACTTGAAGTGATGACTTCTTTGCTGGCGGCAAATCCGAAGATCGACGGCGTGTTTGCGATCAACGATCCGACAGCGATCGGTGCCGATCTGGCAGCGAAACAAGCCCAACGTAACGAGTTCTTCATCGTTGGTGTGGATGGCAGCCCGGATGCGGAAGAAGCCCTGAAACGCGGCGGAAATACGCTGTTTGTCGCCACACCTGCGCAAGACCCGCAAGTGATGGCTGCCAAAGCGGTTGAGATTGGTTACGACATTCTGCAAGGCAAGCCTGCGCCGAAAGAGCCGGTGCTGATTCCAGTAACCATGATCGATAAAAATAATATCGGGACGTATAAGGGTTGGACGGTGAAATAACTTTTCCCCTCACCCCAACCCTCTCCCAAAGGAGAGGGGAAAACCGACCTGTTCCCTCTCCCTCAGGGAGAGGGCCAGGGTGAGGGTTGTTGAAAGGAGACAAAATGAAACGCTCCGAAATAAACCAGATCCTCGCGCAAACACGCCATTTCTTTATGCAGCACGATGTTCATTTGCCGCCATTCGCCTCGTATAACCTGGCTAAATGGCAGCAGACGGATAAACAAATCTGGCAAGAGGTGTTCAATCTCAAACTGGGATGGGACGTGACCGCTTTTGGCGGCAGCGATTTTTTGGCTCAGGGGCTGACGCTTTTCACCCTGCGTAACGGCTCACCCGATGGCGCACCCTATGCCAAATGCTACGCTGAAAAAATCATCCATGTGCGCGAAGGGCAACTCACGCCGATGCATTTTCACTGGCGCAAACGCGAGGACATTATCAATCGCGGCGGCGGTAATTTGATTGTCGAACTGTGGAATTCAGACCAGTTCGAGCAGACCGAAGACAGCGATGTCACTGTGGTTATCGATGGCTGTCGCCAGACTCACGCCGCAGGCAGCCAGTTGCGCCTGTCACCCGGTGAGAGCATTTGCCTGGTGCCCGGCATTTACCACAGTTTTTGGGGCGAGGCGGGTTACGGCGACGTGCTGGTTGGCGAAGTGTCGATGGTCAATGATGACGACCGCGACAACCGTTTTCTCAAACCGCTTGAGCGCTTTAATTCCATCATTGAAGACGCGCCAATCCAGCAATTGCTGTGCAATGAATATCGCCAATACCTTTAATTTTCAACCATTTTGTCCCAACACCAGGGGAAACTATTATGGCTTTGATATCGCTCGCAGATGGCCTGGCTCATGCCCGCGCAAACGGCTATGCACTCGGCGCTTTTAACGTTCTGGACAGCCATTTTCTGCGCGCCCTTTTTGCCGCTGCAAAACAAGAAAACTCGCCGTTTATCATCAACATTGCCGAAGTGCATTTTAAGTATGTGTCGCTGGAATCACTGGTCGAAGCCGTCAAATTCGAAGCAGCTCGCCACGATATTCCGCTGGTGCTCAATCTCGACCATGGCCTGCATTTTGAAGCGGTAGTGCGCGCTTTACGCCTCGGTTTTAGCTCAGTGATGTTCGATGGTTCTACACTTGAATATGAAGAGAACGTCCGCCAGACCAGAGAAGTGGTGAAAATGTGCCACGCGGTGGGGGTCTCGGTCGAAGCCGAACTGGGCGCAGTGGGCGGTGACGAAGGCGGTGCGCTGTATGGCGAGGCCGACAGCAACAAATTTACCGACCCGGCAGTGGCGCGTGATTTTGTCGACAGAACTGGCATCGACACGCTGGCGGTCGCCATTGGCAACGCCCACGGCAAGTATAAAGGCGAGCCAAAACTCGATTTCGACCGTCTGGCGGCGATTCGCCAACAAACCGGCCTGCCGCTGGTATTACATGGCGGTTCAGGCATCAGCGATGAGGATTTTCGCAAAGCGATAACCCTCGGTATTCACAAGATAAATTTCTATACCGGCATGTCGCAAGCGGCCCTCGGTGCCATCGAGCAACGCATGAATCAACGTCACGCCATTTATGACGAGTTCGCCGAGTTATTGCTGGGTATTGAAGAGGCGATTACCGATGTCGTCGCGCAACAAATGCAGATTTTTGGCAGTTCAGGAAAGGCGTAAGGAGAGGTTATGACAGAGCGCAGCGGGATTATCGCCGCCGGAAATATGTTGGTCGACCATGTACATCAAATTGTGCAATGGCCGCAGCGCGGGTGGCTGGCGGAAATCGTTCACAGTGAACGCTCAACTGGCGGCGCGCCGTTAAATGTGTTGCTGACGCTGGCAAAAATGCATGTCGGGCTACCGCTGCAAGCTGTGGGATTGGTCGGTGACGATCATGACGGCGACTATATTATGGCCATGTTGGATCAGTATCATGTCAATCGCCAGCATGTGCACCGCACTACTTTCGCGCCAACGTCGATGTCGCAAGTAATGACCGACCCGAGCGGGCAACGCACGTTTTTCCACTCGCCTGGCGCTAATCGTTTGCTTGATTTACCCGCCTTTGACCGCCTTGAAACATCCTTCAAAATCTTCCACCTCGGCTATTTGTTGCTGCTTGATAGTCTTGATATGGAAGATGCGGAATACGGCACACGCAGCGCCCGATTGTTGGCCATGATGTCCCTGCAAGGCTATGAAACCTCGCTGGATTTAGTCTCGCGCCAGGGCGACCCGCGTTACCGCCCGATGGTGCTCCCTGCCCTGCGCTGGCTGGATTACCTGGTGATTAATGAACTGGAAGCCGGTGAGTTTAGCGGGCTGGACATCCGCCATGCTAACGGTGCACCGCATGTCGAAAATATTGCGCAAGCGGCAACGTTGCTGCTGGAATCGGGTGTGAAGCAAAGAGTAGTGATTCATTGCCCGGAAGGTGCATGGGGCATAGAACGTGGAGGCGAAGGTACATGGGTGCCGTCGTTTATGTTGGCTCAAGAGGAAATTGTCGGCAGCGTTGGTGCGGGTGACGCTTTTTGCGCCGGAATATTATATGGCTGCCATGAAAAATGGCCGCTGGTCGATAGCCTGAAATTAGCTCACGCCTGCGCTCGCGCGAATTTGTTATGTGCAAATGCGATCGATGGCGCAAAAACATTAACGGAATTGCAGAGTTTTATAAGCGAGCGGAGTTGATATTTATTACGCCTTCAACTAATAATCACGACATCAATATGATTAAGATTATTTACGAGGGATATTCCAGAACGATGTAATCATGATAAATGAATTACATTAGCAATTTAATATCTAATAAATAAAAACTCAGTAAACTATGCGGCGGGTGCTTAGGGCTTTCTGTCCTGAGCATAAGTGAGGGATATTCTTAAACTTTAAGAATAAGAAAGCCCCGGGCAACTTTAACGTTAACCCGAGGCTGATCCTCAACTCCCAACAAGTTGAGGTTAGCCTCTTACTCGCCGCAAGGCAAGGAGTAAAAAGGCATGAAGCCTACAAAGACTGTTGTCATATGTTTATTAATTGTTTGCTTAACATTAATAGCAATTACCTTATTAACACGCCGTAATTTATGCGAAGTGAAAATAAGGAATGATAAACAGGAGGTAGCTGCCAGGCTGGCCTGCTCCGAATAGTAAAGCTATCCGGGCGGGGTTCGCCCCGCCCAACTTGTGAAGGAATTAAGGGAAAAGTCTTAAGCACCCATTTATTATTTATAATTCAAGCCGCATTATTCTCCGCCTGAATAACATCAGCCGAAAAAACATAGCCAATACCGCGAATGGTGCGGATTAAAGCGGGCTGATGCGGGTTTAATTCTATTTTTCGCCGCAGGCGCATAATCAGCACATCAATCGTTCTGTCGAAGACCTCCAGGCTTTCGCTGTGGGTCAACTCCAGCAGTCGTTCACGCGATAACACTTTGCGGGAATTTTGCATTAATGCCAGCAGTAAGCCGTATTCGCCCTGGGTGAGGTCTACTTGCTCATGGGCAGCATTCAATAACTGACAACGCTCGGTGTCCAGCCGCCAACCGTTGAAATGCAGGCCGCTGCTTTTTGTCGTCGTCGTTTCCACCGCCAGTGCGCCAGAACGCCGTAGCACCGCTTTAACACGCGCCACCACCACGCGCGGGTTGAACGGTTTGGCGATGTAGTCATCGGCGCCCATCTCCAGCCCCACTACTACATCGGATTCGCTGCCAAGGCCAGTTAGCATTACTACCGGTAAATCAGGACGCTGACGCTGAATATGTTGCAGCACCAGTAACCCGTTAATATCCGGCAGGATCATATCCAGCAGCACCAGGGCGATTTCTGGGTGCTGAGCAATCGCAGTCTGCGCGTCATTCCCGGAGTGGCAAACCCTCACCTCAAACACGTGCTCATTGAGCACATCGCGCAGCACCTCGCAGATCGCCAAATCGTCATCCACCAGCAAAATGGCAGGCTTCATTATTGAACTCCGGAGGATGAAAAGAGACATGGGGTAAGTGTGGGTGATTGTGGAAGGAGTGCCGCACAAAAGATAAATACCCATGTTGAATTTTCAACCGGTGTCACAAACCGTGTTCCGCTCGACACGTCACTTTTGACGATGTCCTGTTTTTCGTCAGGGTTTTGCTGCTTTTATCACCGTAAGATGCCTGTAATTCCCACTCTTTCTATGTGGCATAGATAATGCATAGAAAGTTGCAAGGTAAGCAATATTGACTGGAGCAACACTGATGAAAAAAGTCGTCACGGTTTGCCCCTATTGTGCCTCGGGTTGCAAAATCAATCTCGTGGTCGATAACGGCAAAGTCGTCAAGGCGGAAGCAGCTCAAGGTAAAACCAACCAGGGCGATCTTTGCCTGAAGGGTTACTACGGCTGGGATTTTATTAACGATACTAAAATCCTCACTCCGCGCCTCAAATCACCAATGATTCGTCGCCAGAAGGGCGGCAAACTCGAAAACGTTTCCTGGGATGAAGCACTGAACTACGTCAGTACTCGTCTGAGTGAAATTAAAGCCAAACATGGCTCCGATGCCATCATGACCACCGGTTCTTCCCGTGGTACAGGCAACGAAACTAACTATGTAATGCAGAAATTTGCGCGCGCCGTTATTGGTACCAATAACGTCGATTGCTGCGCACGCGTCTGACACGGCCCATCGGTTGCAGGTCTGCACCAATCGGTCGGTAACGGCGCAATGAGTAACTCAATCGTCGAGATTGAAGATACCGATTTAGTGTTTGTGTTCGGGTATAACCCGGCAGATTCACACCCTATCGTTGCTAACCGCGTGATTCGCGCGAAGCAAAAAGGGGCGCAAATCATTGTGGTCGATCCGCGTAAAATTGAAACCGCGCGCATCGCTGACATGCATTTGCAGTTAAAAAATGGTTCTAACATCGCCCTGCTTAACGCAATCGGGCATGTGATTATCGAAGAAAATCTGTATGACCAGTCCTTCGTGGCTTCGCGTACTGAAGGTTTCGACGAGTATCGCAAAATTGTTGCGGGCTACACGCCTGAGTCCGTTGAAGAAATTACCGGCGTGACCGCGGCGGAAATTCGCGGCGCAGCGCGTATGTATGCGAACGCAAAAACGGCCACCATTCTGTGGGGCATGGGTGTCACCCAGTTCTATCAGGGCGTGGAAACTGTGCGCTCGCTGACCAGCCTTGCGCTGATGACCGGTAACCTGGGTAAAGCGAATGTTGGCGTGAACCCGGTTCGCGGCCAGAACAACGTTCAGGGTGCTTGCGATATGGGCGCACTGCCGGATACCTATCCTGGCTACCAGTACGTGAAAGACGAAGTCAGCCGCGAGAAGTTCGCCAAAGCCTGGGGCGTGCCATCGCTACCGGCTCACACGGGCTATCGCATCAGTGAGATACCTCACCGTGTGGCACATGGCGAAGTTCGCGCAGCTTACATTATGGGTGAAGATCCGCTGCAAACGGATGCCGAGCTTTCGGCAGTTCGTCAGGCGTTTGCCGATATGGAACTGGTCATTGTGCAGGACATCTTCATGACCAAAACCGCGGCGGCGGCCGATGTAATTTTGCCGTCTACCTCGTGGGGCGAACATGAAGGCGTTTATACCGCCGCTGACCGTGGTTTCCAGCGCTTCTTTAAAGCTGTGGAGCCGAAGTGGGACCTGAAAACGGACTGGCAGATTATCAGTGAAATTGCCACCCGTATGGGCTACCAGATGCACTACAACAACACCCAGGAAATTTGGGATGAGTTGCGTGGTCTGTGCCCTGATTTCTACGGTGCCACCTACGAGAAAATGGGTGAACTGGGTTATATCCAGTGGCCTTGCCGCGATGTAGCTGAAAGCGACCAGGGAACCTCGTTCCTGTATGACGGTAAGTTTGACCGCGAAAACGGTCTGGGCGAGTTCTTCACTTGCGACTGGGCACCGCCAATCGACAAAGTCACCGAAGAGTACCCAATGGTACTTTCCACAGTGCGTGAAGTGGGCCACTACTCTTGCCGTTCAATGACCGGTAACTGTGCAGCCCTGGCAGCCCTTGCGGATGAACCAGGTTATGCGCAAATCCACATCGACGATGCCGCTCGTTTAGGTATTGAAGATGAAGCGCTGATTTGGGTTAATTCTCGCAAAGGTCGCGTCATCACCCGTGCGAATGTAAGCGAACGCCCTAATAAAGGTGCCGTTTATATGACGTATCAGTGGTGGATTGGTGCCTGTAACGAGCTGGTGACTGAAAACCTCAGCCCGATTACTAAAACGCCGGAGTACAAGTACTGTGCTGTGCGCGTCGAGCCGATTGCCGATCAGAAAGCTGCTGAACAGTATGTGATTGACGAGTACAACAAGCTAAAAGCCAGTTTGCGCGAAAGCGCGGCGGGTTAAAAATGTAGGGTGGATAAGCCGCAGGCGTCATCCACCATTTTCGCAAGTTGTGGCGGTTGACGCTGCGCTTAACCGCCCTACAAAACACGCTAAAGCTGCCCATTCGGCAGCTTTTTTTTTGCCTTTTTCCCCTCTCTGTGCGGGATGTATTGATTAGATTTTCAACAATTTAATTAATGCGTGATCTGTCGCCCAAATAGTAAACAAAGCTCCCCAAGCCCCTACAATTAACGTTTGCTTGACATATTATTAACATCCTACAAGGAGAAAAAAAGCCATGAGCCAAATACATAAACACGCCATTCCCGCCAATATCGCGGACAATTGCCTGATAACACCGGAGCAGTACCAATCCATGTACCAACACTCGGTGCATGACCCCGACGCTTTTTGGGGCGAGCAAGGGAAGATCCTTGATTGGATCAAACCTTATAAAAAGGTGAAAAACACCTCTTTCGCACCTGGAAACGTGTCAATCAAATGGTATGAAGACGGCACGCTGAATCTGGCCGCCAACTGCCTGGATCGTCATCTTAAAGATCGTGGTGATCAGACCGCGATCATCTGGGAAGGCGACGACGCAACCCAGAGCAAAACTATTACCTATCGTGAACTGCATCGTGAAGTGTGCCGTTTTGCCAATACCCTGGTAGAACTCGGCATCAAGAAAGGCGATGTGGTGGCGATTTATATGCCGATGGTGCCGGAAGCCGCCGTTGCGATGCTGGCTTGCGCGCGTATTGGCGCGGTACATTCGGTGATTTTTGGTGGCTTCTCACCAGAAGCGGTCGCTGGGCGCATTATCGATTCCAGCTCTAAGCTGGTGATCACCGCCGACGAAGGCGTTCGTGCAGGACGCTCGATTCCCCTGAAGAAAAACGTTGATGAAGCGCTGAAAAACCCTGGCGTTAAAACTATTGAACACGTGATTGTGCTTAAACGTACTGGCGGGAATATTGAGTGGAAAGAAGGCCGCGACTTGTGGTGGAGCGAATTGGTTGAGAAAGCCAGCACTCACCACCAGCCCGTCGAAGTGAACGCCGAAGATCCGCTGTTTATCCTTTACACCTCCGGTTCAACAGGCAAGCCAAAAGGCGTGCTGCACACCACCGGCGGTTACCTGGTTTATGCCGCAACCACCTTTAAATATGTCTTTGATTACCATCAGGGCGACGTTTACTGGTGTACCGCCGACGTGGGTTGGGTCACCGGCCACAGTTATTTGCTGTACGGCCCACTGGCATGTGGTGCGATCACGCTGATGTTTGAAGGCGTGCCAAACTGGCCTGCACCAAACCGCATGGCGCAAGTCGTTGATAAGCATAAAGTGAATATTCTTTATACCGCGCCAACTGCGATTCGCGCCTTAATGGCCGAAGGTGACAAAGCGATTGAAAATACCGATCGTTCGTCGCTGCGCATTTTGGGTTCCGTGGGCGAGCCTATCAACCCGGAAGCGTGGGAATGGTACTGGAAGAAAATTGGTAACGAGAAATGCCCGGTAGTCGACACCTGGTGGCAGACCGAAACCGGCGGTTTCATGATTACGCCACTGCCTGGTGCCACCGAGCTGAAAGCCGGTTCCGCGACTCGTCCATTCTTTGGCGTGCAACCGGCGCTGGTAGATAACGAAGGCAACCCGCAACAAGGTGCAACCGAAGGTAACCTGGTGATCACCGATTCATGGCCAGGCCAGGCGCGCACGCTGTTTGGCGACCACGAACGTTTCGAGCAGACCTATTTCTCGACCTTCAAAAACATGTATTTCAGCGGTGACGGCGCACGTCGCGACGAAGACGGTTACTACTGGATAACCGGACGTGTGGACGATGTGCTCAACGTTTCCGGTCACCGTCTGGGTACCGCAGAAATCGAGTCCGCGCTGGTGTCGCATCCAAAAGTGGCCGAAGCGGCAGTGGTCGGCATTCCACATAGCATTAAAGGCCAGGCGATTTATGCCTATGTGACGCTAAATCACGGCGAAGAGCCAACGCCTGAGTTGTATACCGAAGTGCGAAACTGGGTGCGTAAAGAGATTGGCCCACTTGCCACACCGGATATTTTGCACTGGACAGATTCACTACCGAAAACCCGCTCTGGCAAGATTATGCGTCGTATTTTGCGCAAAATCGCCGCCGGCGATACCAGCAACTTTGGTGATACTTCAACGCTTGCCGATCCGGGCGTTGTTGAGAAGTTACTGGAAGAAAAACAAGCTATTACCATGCCTTAACTGCTCTTCCCCTCTCCTTTTTGGAGAGGGCCGGGGTGAGGGAGTTTCCATGGTGAAATGCCCTCATCCCAACCTTCTCCCCCTGGAGAAGGAGCCAAAACAAAACAATAAAAAACCCAACCCCTACTCTGGAGAGATCTGTGATGAGTGATCAACTTTATCAACGGATAGAAGACAGTGCGCATTTCAGGGAGTTAGTCGCTAAACGGCAACGGTTTGCCACCATTTTGTCCATCATCATGCTGGTGATTTATATCAGCTTTATCCTGCTCATTGCCTTCGCGCCTGGCTGGCTGGGCACACCTTTGCACGCAGGCACCACCGTCACCCGCGGCATTCCGATTGGGGTTGGCGTGATTCTGATTTCATTCTTCCTCACGGGCGTTTATGTCTGGCGGGCGAACGGTGAATTTGACCGTCTGAATAACGCTGTGCTGCGCGAGGTGAAGGTATCATGAAACGTCTTCTCGGCCTTGCTGCCGCACCGCTGTTAAGCCTGCCAGCCTCTGCGTTTGCCGCTGATGCTATTACGGGGGCTGTGCAACGCCAGCCTACCAACTGGCAGGCAATTATCATGTTCGTGATTTTCGTCGCCTTTACGTTGGGTATTACTTATTGGGCGTCAAAACGCACCCGCACGCGTAGCGATTATTACACCGCTGGCGGCAATATTACTGGCTTCCAGAATGGCCTGGCGATTGCGGGTGACTATATGTCTGCCGCTTCGTTCCTCGGTATTTCGGCGCTGGTATTTACCTCCGGCTACGACGGCCTGATTTACTCATTGGGCTTTTTGGTCGGCTGGCCAATTATCCTGTTCCTGATTGCTGAACGCCTGCGTAACCTCGGTAAATATACCTTTGCTGACGTGGCTTCCTATCGCCTGAAACAGGGGCCAATCCGTATTCTGTCGGCCTGCGGTTCTCTGGTGGTCGTCGCGTTATACCTGATTGCCCAAATGGTCGGCGCGGGTAAACTTATCCAGTTGCTGTTTGGCCTGAACTACCATGTTGCGGTGGTGCTGGTTGGCGTGTTGATGGTGATGTACGTGTTGTTCGGCGGCATGCTGGCAACCACCTGGGTGCAAATCATCAAAGCGGTGTTGTTGCTGTTCGGCGCAAGTTTCATGGCCTTTATGGTGATGAAACACGTGGGCTTCAGCTTCAACAATCTGTTTGCCGAAGCCATTGCCGTGCACCCGAAAGGTGTGGCGATTATGAGTCCTGGCGGGCTGGTGAAAGACCCAATATCAGCGTTGTCGCTGGGATTAGGTTTGATGTTTGGTACCGCCGGTTTGCCACACATTTTGATGCGTTTCTTCACCGTGAGCGATGCCCGCGAAGCGCGTAAAAGCGTGCTGTTTGCCACCGGCTTTATGGGTTATTTCTACATCCTGACCTTTATCATCGGCTTTGGCGCCATCATGTTGGTGGGGGCAAACCCTGCCTTTAAAGATGCGGCTGGCGCATTGATTGGTGGTAACAACATGGCTGCGGTTCACCTGGCTAACGCCGTCGGTGGCAGCTTGTTCTTAGGCTTTATCTCGGCGGTTGCCTTCGCCACCATTCTTGCAGTGGTAGCAGGTTTAACGCTGGCAGGCGCGTCTGCGGTTTCGCATGACCTTTACGCTAACGTATTCCGTAAAGGTGCGTCTGAACGTGATGAGCTGAGAGTGTCGAAAATCACCGTTCTGGTGTTGGGCGTGGTGGCAATCTTGTTGGGGATTTTGTTCGAGAAACAAAACATCGCCTTCATGGTCGGACTTGCATTCTCGATTGCCGCGAGCTGTAACTTCCCCATTATTCTGCTGTCGATGTACTGGTCAAAACTGACCACGCGTGGCGCGATGATTGGCGGCTGGCTCGGCCTGATTACGGCGGTGCTGTTGATGATCCTCGGCCCAACCGTTTGGGTGCAGGTTTTGGGTCACGCAACGGCCATCTTCCCGTACGAATACCCGGCACTGTTCTCGATTCTGGTGGCGTTTGTGGGTATCTGGGTGTTCTCAGCCACTGATAACAGCCCGGAAGGCAATCTCGAACGTGAGAAATTCCGTGCTCAGTTCATCCGTTCCCAGACCGGGATTGGTATTGAACAAGGCCGTGCGCACTAATTAGCATTATCCTTTCCCGGCTCGTTTGAGCCGGGCTATGTTTATGGCATCGACACACTTTCGGAATATGTCGATGAAATCATATTTTTTAAACATATTGCCGTGATATGTTTATCGTATCGACATATCGCCGTGACATGTCGATAAAATAGGATTTTTTAAACATATGAATTGGACAGCGGATAAGCCTTACAATCAACTTCCTCTCTTGCCACCAGATATTGAAAATATCGAAACTCGGAATGTGCTTAAGGCCTGCATCAATGCCAGGGCAGCACTAGCTGAACTGAAAACCGCTGGAGAATTACTTCCTGATCAAGGATTGCTGATCAACCTGCTACCTATGCTGGAAGCAAAAGACTCCTCGCGCATTGAAAACATCGTGACGACCAGCGATCAACTTTTCCAGTTTGTTAACCGCGCTGAACACGCCGACCCGGCGACCAAAGAAGCGTTGCGCTACCGCACTGCGCTTTATGAAGGCGTTAACCACCTGATAACCCATCCGCTATGTGCCAATACAGCAGTAGAAATTTGTACGACGTTACGAGCGATTGATACCGATATACGCAAAACGCCTGGCACTGTGCTGCGTGACCAGCATATGAATATTGTCTATACCCCACCAGAAGGCGAGGCTGCAATACGCGATCTGCTGAGCAACTGGGAAAACTTCATTCACGCGCAGGATGAGCTAGACCCACTGGTTAAAATGGCTATTTTGCATTACCAGTTTGAATGCATTCACCCATTCCCGGACGGAAACGGGCGTACAGGCCGTATAGTGAATATCCTGTATTTAATCCAGAGCGGTTTATTATCATTGCCCATTCTCTACCTTTCTCGTTTCATTCTTGAGCGACGTAACGATTATTACTCCTTGCTGCGTAACGTAACTGCTGAGGGGAATTGGGAGCCATGGATTCTCTTTATTTTGGAGGCAGTCGAAAACACCGCTAACTGGACGACAAAGAAAATTGCCGTCGTTCGAGAGCTAATCGAAACAACAACAGCCTGGATTCGCGAAAAACTTCCAAAAATCTATTCATGGGAACTGGTACAAGTGTTATTTGCACAACCGTACTGCCGAATTGAAAACCTGGTCGATGGCGGAATAGCAAAACGCCAAACGGCATCTGTCTATCTCAAACAACTAGTAGATATTGGCGTACTGGAAGAAGTCACGGCAGGGCGCGAGCGGTTGTATTTGAATACACGTTTGTTGCGAGAACTGAATGATTGAGTCTGCTCGATATCGGGGAATTAAGAATACTTCCCCATGTAAATAATCTCTTGCCGATCGACTTCGCATTTCCCCCCGCTCAATACAGCATTGCTCACAGTTTCCCGCCGCCTATACGTGATATGTGTCACAGAGAATTTCTCGATTTTGCGAGACAGATCGCGAGTTTTGCCATTGCTGGCTGACACTGCGTTTTGTCCATAGGTTCCCGCACGACAACCCTTCCCCGCCTACTTATGATTATCCCAACAAGCTCACAGCGAATCCGCGTAACCGTTCGGCATTGAGCAGTAATGAAACATAGTGCGGGCTGCCTGAGGGCGGCGAATCCGCCCAGCGTTCAAGCGTATCGGCAAAACGCAGTAACGTTTCGCGATGCTGAACGGCGGTTTTCGCCACCAGAGCACTGCCGCCATAATGCTCACTGATTTGCATATCGCTGACCGCGAAGGCGACATGCGAAAAGAGTTGGCCGTACATATCGGCGTTGAGCCAGGCGGCATCGAGGCGCTCCAGCGTGTCGTTGTGGCAGGTGATGCGCAGTTCACGCAGTTGCTGTACGGCGGAGCTTGCAAGGAACTGGGCGCTCTGTTTTTCCAGTTCAATCAACTGGCGCTGTTCAGCACCGAGCGCCGGGTCATCGGTCGGGAAAAGTGGCTGAAACGCCTGCGCCCAGTTGGCGCTGCGAACATCGGTATGCAGCAGTTGTTGCGCCTGAGCATAACTTTCCGGGATTTGGCTTTGGTAGTGCATACGCCGCCCAAGCAGATTCGGCGTTTTGCATAGCCAGTCGTAGCTTGAGGTGTACAAATCGCTGAAACGCTGGCGATCACGCTTGCTGCGGAAAGCGAGTTTTTGATGCTCAATCCAGCTGTCGATAACCGAAGAAGGTGCGGTGTTATTCGCGGCACTCAGGCCGAAAAGATTGATGCCATTGGCGGAATCCATCGTCAGTCCGTCAGACAGCCACTGCCATGAAACGCGCGCGGTAATGGTTTCGATATTGTGGTCGGCGAGGCTGGTCGCCCAGCTCAGGCGTCCCTGGATTTCATCGGCCAGATAACACGGCAGAACAGTCCAGCCGTAGCCAATGCCCCAGAGATCGTATTCGATCCATTTTTTACGCCCGCTGAGCGCAACAATATTCGGATGGTTAGCAAAACCTGGATGGTAATCCAGTTCCGTGGCTTTAATCGAGGCGCGAACATCATCCGGCAGGCCAGATAACACGCGGGAAAGTTGCTGGCGTGGCCAACTGGTATCAATGAAATCGCGCAGGATGAGCTTTTTGCCCTGAGCGCGTAACAGACTCCAGACGTGATGCAGGCTTTGTTGCCAGCCGTCGGTCTGAAATTGTGGGGTGGTCAGGCTTAATATCACGCCGCTGAGATGCGGTAATAACGGCAATAAGCGGGTCAGGCTCGACGAATAAAACTGTTGCCAGAAATCGGGCGTGCTGCGCTCATCAAATGCAAACTCCGGGAATTTACGTCTGATGATGTCATCGGTCGGCGCGGCTTCGCCTTGCAGCCAGAAGCTGAGATTAAATTCCTGCAAATAAGCACTGACCTTTTTTAAATATTGCAGGGCGTTATTTTGCTGATGAATCAGATTTTCAACGTCGAAGCGGTGACTGAGGGGTGACGGTGTCGCCAGCAGCGAAAGCAGCTCCTGCTGATGAAGAATAATGCCGGTAAAACCATGAACTTTGGCGGCGTTGACACAGGAAACCAACCACGGCCAGTGCCAAATAAACGGGCTGTTTAACTCCATTAATTGATGCGGAACCAGTTTCATAAGCATTACCGGAAATAAAACCAGGCAGGAATTGTAGGGTGGATAAGCGCGAGCGTCATCTACCACTTATTTAAATTGAGGACATTATGAAAAAATATGCGTTGGTAGGAACGGGCGGTCGCGCCGGGTTGTATATCGAAGCGATCGGCGGTAAATGGAAAGACAATGCGCAACTGGTGGCATTTTGCGATACCAATCAGACGCGTATGAATTACGCTAATAAGCTTCTGACCAACACCGGTGCGGCACCCGCGTCGACCTGGAAAGCCGCAGATTTCGAAACCATGATCCGCGAGACACGCCCGGATATCGTCATTGTCACCACCATGGACCGTACGCATGATGATTACATCGTGCGCGCGCTGCACGCCGGTTGTGATGTGATTACCGAAAAACCGATGACCATTGATGAACAGCGTGCCCTGCGTATTCTGGATGCTATTGAGCAAACCGGCCGCGAAGTGCGCGTCGCTTTCAATTATCGTTATGCGCCGCACCACAGCAAAATCCGTGAGTTACTGATGGAAGAAACCATTGGCGAGGTGTTTTCAGTACATTTCGAATGGTTGCTCAACACGGAGCATGGCGCAGATTACTTCCGTCGCTGGCACCGTGAAAAACGTAACAGCGGCGGCCTGCTGGTGCATAAATCGACCCATCACTTTGACCTGATGAACTTCTGGCTGGGCAGTTATCCGGAACGGGTGTATGCGGAAGGCGGTTTGCGTTTTTATGGCAAAGAGAATGCCGAAAAGCGTGGTGTTTCGCAGTTTTATCCACGCGCAAATGGTTTTGCTGCCGCGAAAGATGACCCGTTTGCACTGCACATGGAAGAAAATGCGCAGCTCAAAGCGCTGTATCTGGATGCGGAGCACGAAGATAACTACTTCCGCGATCAGAGCGTATTCAGCGAGGGTATTAACATCGAAGATACGCTGTCAGTGATGGTGAAATACCAAAACCAGGTGCAGATGACTTATTCGCTGAATGCGTATTTGCCGTGGGAAGGGTTGAATGTGGTGTTCAACGGCAGCCGTGGGCGGCTGGAAATGAAACTGGTTGAGATGTCTTACGTCAACGCCGGTGGCGAGCGTGAAAATGAAGGCAGCCTGGAAAGCTGTGATATCACCGTGTTCCCGATGTTTGCCGCACCTTATAAAGCCGATTTCACTGTTGGTGCGGGTGGCCACGGCGGTGGCGATAACGCGATGCTGGCGGATTTGTTTGGCGAACCGGGCCATGATCCACTGCAACGCGCCGCCGATCACCATGACGGAGCGATGTCGATTTTGACCGGGATTGCCGGGAATATTTCGATGCAGCAGCAACGACCAGTGGCGTTTAAAGAGTTTGAGTTGGTTTCACGGTTGAAACGCTAGTTTTTAACTTTTCTGCGGGGATGAGGGCGATGTATCAGATTGAAACAACCCTCACCCCAGCCCTCTCCCTGGGGGAGAGGGGGTCGCCACGCTATCTTCTTCGCCCGCTAAACACTTTGGGAATAGTATGGATATTCGTATGCCGAAATGGCCCCTTTTTGCACTCCGTTAAACACCACGTAATCCAGTTCAACATGACATTTTTTAAAGCGGTTTATTGCCGTAACCAACTCTTTCACAGTGTTAATTTTATAGCGCAGAACAAGCAGTGACAGGCCAATATGTTGAGCCGCTATAGCCGCATCAGTGATGGACAATATCGGCGGTGTATCGACGATCACGTAGTCATATTCACGCTGCGCCCATTGCATTAACTGCGCAAAGTTATCGTGCATTAAAAGCTCGGAGGACAACACCGCTCCCGCTCCACGGGAGATAAAATCGAGGCCTGATTGAGTCGAAGGCTGGACCGCATCTTTAAACTCAATGTTATTCTGTAAAATCTCGCTCAGACCATATTGTTCTTTAAGTCCAAGCATTTCATGCAGATAGCCAAGCCGCATATCAGCATCAATGAGTAAAATGCGTTTCCCGGTATCCGCCATTACAGCGGCCAGGTTACCGCATATAAATGTTTTTCCAGCACCCGGTGTCGCACCAGAAATCAGGAAGCTATTTTTATCAGCCTGTTTAAGTGCGATAAAAATAGCCGTTCGCAAACTGCGCATTGCCTCAATAGCCAGGTCATCAGGATGTTCCCGGGCCAGCCAAAAATCTTTGCGTATAGGTTTGGTTTTAATTTTTCGGAAGGTTTGGCTTTGTGGCCGTTTACTCCACGGAACTGAGGCCAGAACCTCCACGCCATAATTTTCAATAGATTGAGTGTCTTCCAGAAGACGGCGGAATAGGGATGCAATTAAGCAATATCCGCTGGAAAAAATGAACCCGAGAAAAGCGCCTAATACCGCACTCACTCCTTTTAATTTACCGACCGGCTTCGGGTCGCTAATAGCTTCATCAACTATCCTGATGTTCGCAACAGTACTGGCTTTTGCAATGCCGAACTCATGCTGCTTTGCCAGCAACTGCATATAAATTTCCTGCCCGGCTTCTACATCACGCTTAATGCTCAATATTTCCTGCTGTTTTTTTGGCATTGTCGAAATTGCCTGAGAGAGGGCGACTTTCTCTTCATTAATCAGCGCTTCCTTTTCCAGTAAGGCACGATAAATTGGGTGGCTTTTGGTGTACCGTTTCGAGAGCTCAGCCTTCGCCAGTTGTAATTCATTTTGCTGTGATTGGATGGTAACCGATGATTCCAGAACCGCTTTCGCTTCCAGAGGGAGATCAATAGATCCATTTTCTTGCTTAAAAACATTGAGTTGCTTGTCAGCCCGGTTAAGACTTTCCTGTGCGACGGGGAGTAATTTGTTCACGAAATCAAGGCTCTTGGATGCCTCCTCAGCCCGTTGCGTCATATTGTCTTCTCTGAAATTCAGGCTGATATTGTTGAGGATTTGCGTAATCTTTTGTTTATTGTCTCCAGTAAGTGAGACATGGATCAGCCCGCTCGTTTTATTCAATTCTTCAGCTGTCAGGCGTTTGAGTAAATCCTGTATCACCGTAAATTTTGAGTAGATGGTGAGAGTAAATTTAGTTCCTGCTGGCGCAGTGATGTTTGCCACATTAATGATAAAACCACTTTGATTTAGGGTTTTATTAACCTTTCCTAAAAAAACACCGTTCTCTCCCAGATAAAGCTGGTAGCTGTCGGGGGAAAGCACTGTCAGCTCCCAATCCATATCTTCACTTTCCGGCGGGACGCTGAACGTTGGGACAATAATGGTGGGAGATTTTTTACTGGAAAATGCAGCCAGGAAATCGCCAATATAAGGGAGACGTTTCTCACGAACGACAAGCTGTAAACCCATTTCCTCAATTGTCATACTGAGAACCCGTCGGGATTTGAGGATACCCATTTCTGTTGCCGAAGAAGGTTCGTCATTGCCCAGTGGGCTCATCAATTTACTGATAAGGTTATTGTTAGGGTTTTTATCTAATTGAATTAATACGCTGGCAATATAGGTTGGCTGTTTCGTCGCCGTATATAAAAAAGTCAGCACAGCAAAAAGCACCGTAGTAATAATTATTTTATACTTATGAGAGAAAAGCATTAGTACAATCTGAATG